>JADILZ010000042.1 GCA_017695065.1 Candidatus Cryptobacteroides excrementipullorum | reverse complement strand
TTGCAATCAAATAGCTTGCTTCATTGTCGATTTCCTTGCCGGTATCAGCGAAACGACTCTTGAAAAATTCCACAAGGTAAGGTGTGTCAATCTTATTGAGAAACATCAGATTGCCGAACTTGTAGAATGGTTTGGACGAGTCGGTGAACACTTCCATCATCATGTGGCGCTTGCTGCCGTATAGACAATAGGCTACGCTCTGGTGCAGCTGCCAATGTGAACGCAATTTTTTCTGGAAATAATCTGGATCGGTAAATTCCGCGATATTCTGGAACTCATCTATGCAGATAACGATTTTCAGACCCTTTTTCCTGGCGATTTTTTCGGCAAGGTCGAGCACTTCGTCAGGGTTGCGTTTTACTTCTTCCCAATCAAATTCGATTGAAACCTCGTTAGTCGGGTCTGTCCCGATTGAAATCTTGGGGACAAGATGCGAAAAGAAACTCTTCGCGCTCTCGATTGCCTCCTCCCATTTTGTGGAAGTGGCGGCGATGATCTTCTGGGCGAGCAGCGAATAGAAATGCTCCTCGTTACGCACATTGAAAAGGTCGATATGGCAGATACGGAGATCGCTGTCCTGCGCCATCGCCAACTTTGCGGCCTTGTTTACAAGAGAGCTTTTCCCCCAGCGACGAGGGGATATGATAATCGTGTTGATTAGCGATGTGAAGTTCTGGACCAGGTCGGCTGTTTCCTTCTCACGGTCGGTGAAATTCTTTTCGGTAGCAATCTTTCCAAATATAAACGGGGTTTCCATGACGCTCTATTCTTGATTTGCCCTACAAATATAACACATAAAATGTAATTACATAAATTGTTGCTACAAAAGTATGAAAATAGACAACAGACAACCGCGATTCATCGTTTTGGAAAGCGATAAAGATCCGTACCTGACACTGAACGGCAAATTATATTATGCCTACAATGTATCACAAGGTGTCATTATTCCGGATGTCAACAGGGATAGGGTCATATTTGCTTCATGTTTTAAAAGTGAAATAGAGTTTTATGACTCAGGTCTGAATCCTATATTGAAAATTAGCGGACCAGATAAATTGACACCGTCATATCGCTTTAATACGAACAGTGATATAATTTTCAATAAGACCGTTCCATATTCATATATGGGTTATTGCATTGATGAAGATAGTATTTATCTGTCATATGTCGGAGATTATTTTACTGAAGATAAGCCGCTTCGCGATTTTGATTCTTGGATAATAGAGATAAACTGGAACGGGGACATAGGAAAAATCTACCATTCGCCTGAGTATATCAAGACGATTTCAAAATCTGTAGATAAGGATGTTTTTTATGGGAGGGGATTCAATGAAGAAGGCATAATATTATGGAAGCTCAGTAAAAAGTAGAATAATCTGTTTTTTGAATGTTTTAAAATAAATAAACTTTGAGGCAGGGTGATAAAAATGAATTTAAGATTAATAACAATTACTGCATATACTTTGATTTTAATCAATATATGTTCGTGTTGCTGTGATGTAAAAGAAATAAAAAAGCTAAAAACCAATGCCAGGGAACTGAAAGAGTATATTAATCACATCAACAAGGAACGGCAAGTTCTCGATTCGTTGGATTTATTTGAAATCAACAACGATGAATTTGCATTTGTCTATTAAGTAGTTATTGTTTTGCAGTTTTATCTTTAAGCAATTAAAGATAGAACCTGTGTTTAAAATTTGAGAAATGAAAAGAAATATTTACTTGTTGTGGTTAATGTTTGGGTTAATATCCTGCTCTTCAAACAGTCATGGTCCGATAGAAACGACGGATGCGGAAACCGAGGAGATATGTAGGTTGGGGGAAAATCTTGCCCTTATCAAGACACCTGTATCCTTTTCGATGGTCGGGGAAGACAGATTCGTCATATCGGACCGTAACGGGGTGTATCTGTATGGCACTGACGGGAACCAGATTTCCCGGATAGGCAGGACTGGTCGTGCTAAAAGTGAGTACAATATGCCGTCGATAGCCCGGTGCTTTGGAGATTCGGTTTATATATGGTGTCCGATGTCATTGAAATTCGTCACATGGTCTCTTGACGGTCAGCCGGGAGCGGAGTACCGTTACCCTTCGGCAGTTTCGGATTTCACACCTACAGATGATGAGCTTTTCATATACACGGCGGGCAGGCGGTTTGATAATGTCATTGATGTGTATGATAAAAATACGCAGGCGGTGAAAAAGACATTGCTGAAATCCACATCAGAGCACCAGTTCCTGATTGCCTTTATTACTTCATACCCTATGCTGATAGAGGGGGATAATTTTTATTTTATGCCTAAAGATAGACTTTCGGTGATGGATTATGAAATAAGCGCGGATGAATTGAAGGAAAAGTGTAGTTTTCTGTCAGATACATTTGTCGTTGATGACGGCTTGTATTATGACCTGATGGTAGAAGACCGTACTACGGCAAGAGCGGAATTGCGTGAAAATTCCCAGACTCTGTTTTTAAGTCCGAGCCGGAAAGGATTTTATGTTCTGACGAAGGAAGGCACAGGGAAATTAGAAGGAGAGAAAAATGACTTTTCTGATACGGCCATAAGTCTTTATGATACAGGAAAGAGGAATGTGCATATCGCAAGTTATAGTTATGATTCAATCGGGACATTAGAGCTTTTCGGCCATTGGGAAGATAATGTGTATTTTATCAGGCATGATGTAAAAGACGGTAATGATATCTATACCCTAAACAGGCTTGTGATCCAGTGAGGCTATGAAAAGGATATTGTTTTTCGTAATAGTGCTGTTGTTTGTAATTGACGGGTGCCGTAGGAATACGGCATCCGTTATGGTATTCGATGATATAGAATATGTGCGGTCTTTCCCTGAGACGCTTTCGCTTTCGTTCAGGGCTCACTGTTTCGATTTTGATATAAAAATGCACTCCTCTCCTGCAGGTGTCTTACCCGATCAGGGAGGAGTGCTGGTGTTCAGTCCGTGTTTTATTTCTGCATCTCGGTGATTACAATGGCTGTGACAATCTTGCGTTCCACTATTTCAGCGCTGTTGCCGGAATCGCTCGGCCTGTTCAGGACGGTGCCGTCCTTGCCCACCATGGCGGAAGAGCCTCCTCCGTCAAGATTCATCGCATCAACGGCTCCAAGGGTGATGAACTTTTCCGCGAGCTCGCTGAGTGTGAATCCTGAACTTCCGTTCATTCCGCGTCCGTCACAGACTATCATTATGAGCTTGCCGTCTTCCGTGTATCCTATACCTGTCCTTGGCTGGCGGGACAGACCGGCAGTGCCGCCGCTGTCAAGAACTTCGGCCCAGTAATTTTCTTCAGCTACATTCTGTCCCTTCTGGACGATACGCGGCCCGCCCCCGACTGCTTCTTCCGGATTCCACGGAATGCCATTGTAAGCTTCTGCGGTAGGGGGCTCTTTCATGAATGTCTGTGTCTGTTCGTCGTTGTCAAGAGCAGACGGAAATGCTGTCTGTTTACGGGATGATTGGTCCACGCAGTATGTCCACTGTATTTCGAAAGAACCGTCGTCCATCTGTCCTATGGCGGAACGGACTGGGTATACAGTACACTGGTACTGTTCGTCATTGGGCCAGTTGATTGATGTAGCATTGTTGCATCTGGCGCTTCCGTCTATAACGGCGAGGCTCATAGATGTCGTGCCGGCAAAATAGCCTCCGTTTATCACTATGGCGGGCTCTTCTGTGTCAGATCTGAAATTATCATATATTTCAGATGGTGTCTTTTTCGGGACATTGTAGCTGACGTTGAATTTCAAGTCAGGATTTTCATTGAAATCTACAGTGGCAATAAATCCGCTACAGTAAGTCCCGTCTTGGAAATCATCTCTGAATTCTTCTACACTGACGCCATGGGGATAGTCTCCAGGCTCTTCTACGGGAGTCTCAGGATCTCCAGTGTCTCCGGTGTTTTCGGTAGAGGAAGGTTTTTCGGTACAGCATGCTATCATAAAAATAGTACAAAATGCCGTCATTGTTTTTAATAATGTGTGTCTCATTTATAAATATTTTAATAATAATGGATACAAAAGTATATAATATTTGTTAAATTTAATAACGGCATAAGTTTATATTAAATATTTTTGCCTTTATAGTTAGTGATAAATATTTTTTTATTTATATTTGCATCAACTTTAATTACTATAAAACAACTTTACTATAGTTATGGCAAAAATCGTATTTGAATGTGATGCTTTCAGAAAGGCTGTAAAGGCTTCTTTCTTGCTCTTTGCCTTTCTTTTTGCGTCCGCTTCTTTGCTTGATGCCCAGACCT
Organism: Candidatus Cryptobacteroides excrementipullorum; assembly: GCA_017695065.1. GTDB lineage: Bacteria > Bacteroidota > Bacteroidia > Bacteroidales > UBA932 > Cryptobacteroides > Cryptobacteroides excrementipullorum. The sequence continues at coordinate 34,220 of JADILZ010000042.1, read as the reverse complement.
TCCAGGTGAGCGGTACCGTGACAAGTGCTGCGGGGGGGGGTGGTGAGATAGGTGTCTCCGTTTTTGTAAAAGAGAATAATTCTATAGGTACCCTTACTGATGACCAGGGCCGCTATTCTCTTGAAATCCCCGACAAGAATTCAGTTCTGGTATTTTCCTTATTAGGTTTCAAGGAAATCGAAGTCCCGGTTTCGGGAAGATCTGTAATTAATGTGGAGCTCCAGGAAGACGCTACCGCACTTGAGGAAGTGGTGGTAGTCGGTTATGGAACCCAGCGAAAGGAATTCGTGGTCGGCTCCGTGTCGCAGGTTACCAGCAAGGACATAATGAAAGCCCCTGTCACCAATGTTCAGAATCTCTTGACAGGAAGGCTTGCAGGCATGACAAGCATCCAGACTACAGGAACTCCTGGAGGAGATGGTACCACAATGCTTGTCAGAGGATATTCCACATTTAATAACGCAAGCCCTCTTTGTATCGTGGACGGAGTGGAAAGGCCTATCACTTATCTTAATCCGAATGACATAGCTTCCGTATCTGTGCTGAAGGATGCAGCTACTGCTGCCATTTATGGAGTCCGCGGAGCCAATGGTGTGATACTTGTCACGACCAAGAGCGGTACGAAGGGAAAGGCTAAAATCTCGTATGACGGTTCTGTCACATTCGACACCAATACAGCCATGCCTGAAATGCTGGATGCGGATGAATATATCTATTGGCACAATAAGGCTCGTGAACTTGACGGGCAGACTCCGTACTGGACTGAGGAAAATCTTGCTGCTATGGCGGAGATGGGAATTCTTGGTGATACAGACTGGCTGAATATGATATATAAGGATTTCGGCCTTACGCATCAGCACAACATATCTGTTTCCGGCGGTACAGACAAGGTTCGTTATTTTGCCAGTCTGGGACTCATGAGTCAGGACGGAATTCTGAAGAATACGAGTTTTGACCGGTATAATTTCAGAGCCAATATCGATGCTAATCTTGCAAAACATCTCGTATTCAAGATAAATGTCGGCGGAAACCATTCAAGCAGGAACTGGCCTGGATATTCTATTGCAAGCCAGTCGGAATTTTCTCCTGTAACCCAGGCATTCTATGCAGTTCCGGTTTTGACTCCGACGTATAATGGGCGGCCGCTGGGTTACACAAACGGCACATATACTTATACTCCACTCGCCTCTTTGACTGAGTCCGGTTATATGCGCCAGAAAAGATATGAGTTTCAGGGTACTACATCACTGGAGTACGACTTCAGCGGAATAAAGCCTCTGACTGGACTCAAGGCATCGGTCTTTGTCGGGTTTAATTATAGTAATACCTTGGATAATAATCTGATGTCGAAATTTGACCTTTATAAGTTCGATCCGAGACGTCTGCCGTCCATTGTGCTTGAGGAGAGTGTTTCATTAGGTATATCCGAGACAAATTTCAATAAGTCTGCTTCATACGGTTGGAATATGACAGTCCGTCCTCAGATTACTTATGACAGGCTTTTCGGGAAAAACAAGGTTTCGTTTATCGGATTCTTCGAACGGTACAAGAGTTATTCAGATACCATGACCGGATTTAAGACAGGCTATTATGCGGATTATCCTATAGATATATCAACAGGCCTGGAAAATCTCTCCCCGTATGTTTCCGGTTCATATTCATACAGCGGATACGCGAGCTTTGCGGCTAGACTTGGCTATGCCTATGATGAGAAATATCTTGTCGAGGCGACATTGAGGGCAGATGCTTCGTACAAGTTTGCGCCTGAGAACAGATGGGGATATTTCCCTTCTGTGGCCTTGGGTTGGGTAGTATCGAAAGAAAAGTTTTTTGAGAATGCTACATCTGTAATTGATTTTTTCAAGGTGAGGGCATCGGTTGGACAGCTCGGCTCTGATGATACGGATCCGTATCTCTACATGGCCACCTTCCTGACTACAGCTCCGAGTTTCTCCTATATAATAGGAGGCCAGCCTCAGGCTTCTTTCTATACATCCGGTTATGTTTATGATGACCTTACATGGTCAAGGACCAACACATACAATGTAGGCTTTGATATGCGCTTGCTTAAGAACAAGCTGTCAATCGAGTTTGACTGGTTCTACAAGTACACCTCAAGGATTCTTGAGAGCGAGTCTGGAGGTAGTACCTATGCTCCTTCACTGGGGGGAAACAATCCTGTATGGCTGAATTCCGGAAGAATGGATAACAGGGGATTTGAACTTACGTTGAGGCATGACAACTGGTTTGACAACGGGTGGAGTTACTCTCTCACCGGTATCCTTTCATGGTCAAGAAACAGGGTGCTTTCAAGAAAGATATCCGATGACCATCCTTCATACAGGGCTATCCTTGGCCAGCCTCTCGGTTCTTTGTACGGATTCAATGCGACGGGACTTTTCCAGACACAGGAACAGATTGACAACTATCCTACTGCGCCGTCCGGATGGACTGAACTCGGTGCTCTGATGTACGAGGATGTAAATGGCGACGGAAAGATAGAGTCACAGAATGACTATGTGAAGATTGGACGTTCAAGAACTCCGGAGATGACATTCTCCTTGAATATGGATGTTGCCTGGAAAAATTTGCGTCTGTCTGCCCTTTTCCAGGGTGTAGCGCTCTGCAACTACAGCCTTAACGGAGTGTATAACAATGGCAATACAGACGGTACGATGTATACCCGTGCATTCTATGGGGGAGGAAACACTGCCAAATATCTGGTGGAGGATTCCTGGACACCTGACAATACTGATGCCTCATATCCGAGGTTGAGTGCAAATGTAAATGCAAACAACGCATGGGCATCTTCCTGGTGGGTCCGCAACGGGGCATACCTCAGACTGAAGAACCTTCAACTTACATACTCACTTCCTTCCAAGATAATGCAGAATTCGGGGATAAGCAATGTAAGTGTATATCTTGCTGGTACCAACCTGTTTACAATCAGTGATTTCAAATATATGGATCCTGAAAATCCTGGAATCAACAATGGGTATTATCCTCAGCAGAGGACATATAGTATAGGTCTAAATCTTACATTTTAATTGATTACGATGAAAAAAACATTATTATATTTTTCAGCAATTGCGTTGTGCTGCGGCACATCTGTATCGTGTGACGATGTGCTGAATATTGATCCTTCGGACAGATTTTCGCCGGCCAGCGTATGGGAGAATTCTGAAGCATTGGAGCAGTATGTCTATGGATTTTACGCTCTCCTGAAAGAGAAAGTGGAAGTCTATGATGCGGCCAACTTTACTGATGCTTATTCAGATATCATGAAAAGCGGGTCATGGGACCAGTACAACCATGCCTATAATTATGCACTTCTGCAGGAGGCTTATTTCAATTCAGACAGTGCCGGGCCATTTGAGTGCTGGAGCAATAATTATGGGCGTATAAGAAGACACAACGAATTCTTGCGCGATGCTCCTGATTATATTTCTTTGCATGGCGAGGAGTTCATTACCCGGAGGATGGCAGAGGTAAGATTCATGAGGGCGTTCGCTTATTATCAGCTTATCAGGGTTTATGGCGGGGTGGTCTTGCGTACAGCTGTGGATGGGCCGGCGGAAAATGACAAGCCGCGTGCGTCAGAAGAGGAATCATGGAATCTTGTGATATCTGATCTCGAATATGCCGGAAAGAATCTTCCTGAGTCATGGGATGACGAGTATACGGGAAGAGTAACTAAAGCTGCAGCTTATGGACTTCTTTCCAGGGTAGCTCTTTATGCCAAGAAATGGGACAGAGCAGTAAGCGCTGCTGACAGTTGTGCTTTATACGGGGGAAAACTTGCCGCAAATTATGCCGATATCTTTAACAATGCGGATAATGAGGAGAATATTCTTGTAGTGAGGTTCATGCAAGGATATTCGAATACTGGGCTTTCACATAGGGCTGACCAGTTTTTCCGTCCGATTGGAGACAAAGCTGCTCATGGGGACGCCACTCTTTATGGTGCTTTCGGTCCGACTAGTGAGCTTGTTGACAGTTATGAAGTTCAGAATGCCGATGGAGAATGGGTTGATTTTTCATGGGATGATTTTGAAAATCAAAGAATTTCTAATCCGGATTTAAGCCCATACGATAATCGTGATCCTCGATTCTATGCCACAGTCCTTTATAATGGAGCTTCCTGGGAAGGCAGAACTATTGACACAAAGCCGGGTGGAGCGGACGGACTTATAGAATTCAATACTTCAGGGGCTGCGGGAGCCACATGTACCGGATATTATTTCAAGAAATATATCACGGAAAATGAAACAGGATGGGATACAAAAGGCAGTTCACACTTCGGGATCATTCTAAGGTATGCGGAGGTACTGTTGAACAAAGCTGAGGCTTTGGCTGAGTTGGATGATATTTCAGGTGCTCTTTCTGTTCTGAATGAAATCAGGGGAAGAGTCGGACTTCCTGCCAAGTCAGCTTCTTCCAGGGATGAATTCATGGAACTCCTGCGCCATGAACGTATGGTTGAACTTGCAGGTGAAGGATTCCGTTATTGGGATTTGCGCAGGTGGAGACTCGCCGAGGATGTAATAAACGGACAGTGTGCTCATGGCGTGAAGATAACACAGAGCGGAGACAGGTTGAATTATGAGCAGATTGAAGTTGATGACGGCCTTACACGGGTGTTCTATGACAGATATTATGCATTTTCTATTCCTGTATCAGAGAGAGCTAACAATACTCTTTGCGGAGATAATAATCCAGGATGGTAGTTTAGTTTCATGTTTTTGATTTTAAAATATATGAAGATACTCAAATATATTATTTTGTCCATGACAGCCATGTCTGTCTTGTTTGCATGCCAGAAGGCCGATTCAGAGTTTCTGCATGATGACAATACGATTTCGGATATCTATATTTCCCCGGTAAATTCCCCGGTATCTACTTCTGTGACTGGCGTAATCAACCAGGAGACAGGTGAAATACTGTTTCCCATACCGAGGGAAGTCCGGATTTATTATCAGCTTGACAGTCTTCGTGTGAGGGCGAATGTAGGATATGATGTCAAGATAACGCCATCTCTTTCAGGTGTAAAAGATCTGGAGGAAGAATATCCTATTACGGTCACTGCAACCATGACCGGAGAATCGAAAAATTATACGCTTAGAGCGTATTATGCAAGATAAAGTTTTTTAATAACCACAATTGATTTTATTATGAAACCGAACAAATTCATGCTTCTTCTTGCATCATCAGCGATGATGCTCGCGTTCAGTTCTTGTGAGAATAAGACCGAACCAGAACCGGAACCAGAGCCGGAACCGGAACTTAGCAGCGATGCCTATATCACTGCTTTTACTGTGACATCCGGTGATGTTACAATTGAAGGTACAATCTATGAGGAAGATCAGGTTATAGAACTTGTCTATATGGCAGATCAGCTTCCTTCTCTTGCTACCGCTACTGCAACAGTGTCTGTCTCAGAGGGTGCTACCATTTCACCTGACCCTTCAGAAGTAAGAGATTATACTGCAGCAGAGCCTGTCACATATACAGTTACAGCAGAAGATGGTGAGACGACAAGGACATACTCAATCGAGCCTGTTGAAGGAGAGACGATTGTAAGATGCGAGCCTGTGTGGGACAAGACATTCGGTGACCTCGGACTTGGAAGTTATCTTTTCGGAGATTGCGGAGTCGCTTTCAGCGGACTTGACATTGTCACTTTTGATGGACAGGTATTCGATCTTGACGGAAACAAGATTGGTGATCTTAACATGACAGGTCTGCCTAATACACAGATTGTTTGCATGTCTAATGACAATTATGGCGTGCTTGCAGCATCTGTAGGTGTTACGGTAGATGGCGGTGTGCCTGAAAATGGCGATGCAATTCATCATGGATGTATCTATGCTTGGCTTGACGGGTGGGAGAACGCTCCGGTTGAGCTTTACAGAAACGATGAAGGTAATGTCACACGCTATTTTTCACTTTCAGGTGATGTAATGAATGGTGATTTTATCCTTACAGCTATCACAGATGGACGAGCAGCTTCCAACCAGATTCACCATCTGTTCTATGGTTCCAACGCTGAATTCCCTGGCAGCTGGGCTCAGTTCACGGTATCCTATCCTACAAATGATGGCAACTGGAGTCAAATTATCAGTGCTGCTACTGGAGGTGACATCAATTCGGTAATGTTTTTCGTAGGTGACAGCCGTGGAGACAATCAGGGATATGCTGTATATGCAAGACAAGGATACCAGGGTGCTGACACAGCTTTGTACGGTACACTTGCAGATGATGGTATAGTCGCAGAGACGGAGTATGGCGGAAGTAACCAGTATGGCAACTATTCAACAGGTAATGTCCGCGGATTTATGTATAATGGTGAGCCTTATGTGGTAGCCTCAACATCAGGATGGGCTGCTTCATACGTTTGCATACAGCCTGCTGACCCGAGTGCGGATTATCTTCTGCGTTCAGCAATGTACAATGTTGCTACACCTTTCCCTTCTTCAGCCTATGTATATGATCCTGAGACAGATACTGGACATGTGATCTATATGGCAGCCAATACTGAGATAGTAAGGTTCGATATAACAAGAGATCTTATCTAAAAATATTTTACAGGTTATCCATATTATCTTCCGGCTGTCCTGTCGGGTGACAGCCGGAAGATTTTGTGTACTGCCAAGTGGCCAATTCTGATTATTGAATAGTTAGTTTAATATGCGCAAATATATTTTACCATTATTTATATTTATTTCAGTGCTTTATACATATGCCCAGGCATCTGCGAAGAAGCAGCCGGAAAAGCCGAAATATTTATGGATGTGCATTGATGCGAATTTCGAGAGATTCTCACACAAGGATTCTATCCGGTATTATCTTGACAAGGCCTGCGAGACAGGCTTCAACGGTATTGTGGTTGATGTACGGGGGGTTGAAGGTTCTGTCCTTTACGACAGCGACTTCATGCCCAAGTTGACAGAAGTCAAAGGATACAAGTGTGACAGGGACTGGGATTATCTCCAGTATTTCATTGACCAGGCCAGGAAAAGGAAAATGAGTGTCAGCGTGTCCACCACGGTTTTCCCTGTGGGCAGTTCATGGTGGCACACTGGCCCTGTATATTCCGATCCGGACCTTGCTGCCCTCACTTGTTTGGAATATACTCCGGAAGGAATAAAGAAAATAGAGGATGACGGGACTAAAGTGGCCGCATTCATGAACCCGGTCCTGCCTGAAAGCAGGGCGTATGCAATGCGTTTCCTCCGGGAGCTTTTCTCCAAGTATGACTTCGACGGCTTCTGCCTGGATTATTGTCGTTTCCCTGATGGTGAAAGTGATTTCTCCGATGCATCGAAAGAGGCGTTCGAGAAATATATTGGGAAGAAGGTGGAGAAATTTCCGGAAGACATCTTCACATATGCGCAGGACGGGACCAGGGTCCCGGGAAAGTTCTACAGACAGTGGTGGGAGTTCCGTGCTATGGTGATCAGGGACTTCGTGGCTGAAGTAAGGTCAATGAGAGATGAGGTACAGCCTGATGTGGAGCTCCAGTACTGGGCTGCATCCTGGCTCCACGCCATATATACCCAAGGTCAGAACTGGGCCAGCCCGCGCTCTCATTTCTATGAGCAGTATGAAAGTGACTGGGCAACCCCTGCATACAACAAGACCGGCTTTGCCGACCTTCTTGATACTTTCATTACCGGAACTTATCTTGAGCGTGTATGGGGAATGGATGATCCTGAATCCATAGAATACGGAATAGCCAGGACTCTCCGCGATATCGATGGAGACTGTACAGTGTATGGCTCTCTCTATGCCCAGAACTGGCATGATTTTGAGGATGCAGTGTATCTGTCGCTCTCCAGGACAGAAGGGCTTATGGTCTTCGATATTGTGCAAGTGATAGGCAATAGTCTATGGGATGAGATCAAGGCTGGGATAGACAGAGCTGAAGCTGCAGAAGCGGAATGACAGGCATGAGAAAATCTGTTTTCCTTGCGGCAATGCTTGTCGCTGCCGCATTGTTTTCGATTTCGTGTAACAAGGAGACAGTCGAAAAGCCGAAATACATCACCTTTGCGATTGATGCCAATTTCGAGCGGTTTTCTGACAAAGATTCGATCTGTTACTATCTTGACAAATCCAAAGAAGCCGGATTCAACGGCATTCTTGTCGATGTACGCGGCACATATGGGTCTGTCTTGTACAAGAGTGATTTTATGCCGGAACTGACAGAGGTCAAAGGTTTCAGATGTGACCGGGACTGGGATTATCTCCAGTATATGATAGATGAGGCTGGGAAAAGGAATATGAAAGTGACGGTTTCTACTGCAGTGTTTCCTGTAGGTAGCTCATGGTGGCACACCGGACAGGTATATTCGGATTCTACGCTTGCCTCGCTTACTTGTGTGGAGTATACTCCGCATGGTATGATGAAGATAGAAGATGACCGTACGAAAGCGGCCGCTTTCATGAATCCTGTCCTTCCTGAAAGTCAGGAATATGCCAAGCGTTTCATCCGGGAACTGTTCACCCGGTACAAGTTTGATGGGTATGTCCTGGATTATTGCCGTTATCCCGATGCCGAGAGCGATTTTTCCGAGGCATCCAGAAAGGCGTTCGAGAAATTCACAGGAGAAGAAGTCGAGCATTTTCCGGGAGATATATTTACATACGCGGAAGACGGATCGAGGATTCCCGGGAAATACTACAAGCAATGGTGGCTGTTCCGTTCGACAGTGATAAAGGACTTCATTGCCGACATCTCGAGGATGAAGAATGAACTGTGCCCTTCTGTCGAACTCCAGTACTGGGCTGCATCCTGGCTTCACGCCATCTATACCCAGGGACAGAACTGGGCCGGTACGCAGTCGCGGTTTTATGAAGAGTACCTTGATGACTGGGCTACGGAGGATTATTGGAAAACTTCTTTTGCAGAGTATATAGATGTTTTTGTCACAGGTACTTATCTTGAACATATCTGGGGTGCCGATGATCCGGAATCCATTGAGTATGGGATTAACCGCACTCTCCGTGATGTGGGAGATGCGTGCCGGGTTTACGGGTCTCTGTATGCTTTGAACTACAGGGATTTTGAGGACGCCGTATATCTTACTCTTTCCAGGACAGAAGGTCTGATGGTCTTTGATCTGATACAGGTCATACAGTATGATTTGTGGGACGAGATCAAGGCCGGGATAGACAGGGCTGAATCTGAAATCTGATGGCAGTCCGTCAGGGTCTTTCCCCGATATGGACTTAGGATAGTTTTGAAGGTTAGTCAGTATTATATAATGTAAATTCAACAAAATGAAGATTCTGAAGTTTTTTTTCATTTTTCCGCTTGCCTTTTTTGCAGTGGCATGCAATGAACCGGCAGAGGTGCCTGAGTCTGGTGACGGCGGAGAAGAGCAGGTCGATCCAGAACCAGAACCGGAACCTGAGCCAGAACCAGAGCCTGTGCCGGAGAAGCCTGTTGTGTTGTGGATAGATGCTGAAGCCAATTTCAGCAGGCTCAGGTCTCAGTCCAACATTAACCATTTTCTCGATATTGCCGAAGATGCTGGCTTCAACTCCATAGTGGTCGATGTGAAACCGGTACAGGGAGATGTATTGTATGACAGCGACTTTCTTCCACAATGTACTTTTCTTGGCGGTTATACAATAGAAAACAGGGGGTTTGACTATCTCCAGTATTTCATTGACCAGGCAAAAGAGAGAGGGATGAAAATCACCGTATCCACTACAATCATGACAATGGGACAGCCGAGGACGCAGTCAGGGCCTGGTTATACGGATCCTTACTGGGATGACAAGTTCTGCATAGAATATCTTCCGACCGGGCTGAAGGATATCCGTGAGACTGATGATTTCGGCAATGTCTTCGCTTTCCTGAATCCGGTCCTTCCAGAGGTGCATGACTATGTGATGAGGATGGTTGAGGAGATTATTACCAAGTATGATGTGGATGGATATGCTCTGGACTATTGCCGATACATGAATTCAAACAGCGATTTTTCCCAGGCATCCAAAGAGGCTTTTGAGGAATATGCCGGTGTGACAGTAGAGAATTTCCCTGAAGATATTTACACATTTGCCTCGGACAGGAAAGATGACATAGTACCGGGGATACATTATAATAAGTGGATTGAATGGCGTGCATCGGTAATTCAGGGATATGTAAGGGATATATATGACCTTATCAAATCAGTCAGACCTGAAATTGACCTGGAATACTGGGCTGCATCCTGGTGGCCGCTACCTCATACCGGGCAGAACTGGGCCAGCCCGAACATAGACTCCACTTCAGGAGTATACTGGTGGGCTACACCAGATTATTATAAGACTGGATTTGCCGACCATCTTGACATTTTCCAGCTCGGGGCGTATCTGTCCACGGTATACGGACCGAATGACGTAAATTCTGTCGAATATGCAATCAACAGGGCCAAGCGCATAATCGGTGATGACTGCACCCTGTATGGGACGATAGCATGCTCGGATGGGGCTTTCGATCTGGATGAAGCTGTTTACCTGTGCTATACACAGACATCAGGAGTTATGGTCTTCGAGCTCAGCCATATAATACGCAACGATATGTGGGATCAGGTGAAGGCCGGGGTTGAACGTGCAAAGGCCGAACTCGGGATAACATCTCCAGACAACAGTGAAAATGAATGATTCTATGAAACGTACTGAAGCCATACTTCTTTTTATTTTTTCCCTTGCAGGCATGGAAGCCATGTCTGCAAGGGATTATTCGCTTGCTTCCCCGGACGGGAATGTCAGCGTGACTGTGAATGTGTCGGACAGCCTGTCTTTTTCAGTCAGGTATGGAGATGAACAGATTCTTGATTTGAGCCGCATAGCTCTGGATGTAAAAGGTCAGGACAGGGCTTTCGGAGACCGCCCTGTCATACGGAAGGCATCCAGGACTTCTGTGGACCGGACTTTGGAGGCAGTGGTCCCGACCAAGTTCCGTGAGGTACGCGACTGTTTCAACGAGCTGAGGCTTTCTTTCCGCGGTGGCTGGTCCGTGGTTTTCCGCGCATACGACAACGGTGTTGCATACCGTTTCGAGACTTCACTCGGGGACGGAAGGATTTATGTGCGGGATGAGACTGCATGCTATAATTTCAGTGATGACTGTACCGCGTACTGGGCAAATGAGAAGAATCCGGATTTTATATCTCACTGCGAGGCGTCGTTCCAGCCGGTGAAGCTTTCAGGGATTGAGAAAGAGAAATATTCATATCTTCCTGTAAGTATGCTCACTGCCGGAGGAACAAGGGTGGTGGTTACCGAAACGGATCTGCTGGACTATCCGAACCTGTTCCTTTTCGGGGGCCGGGGGGCTTCTCTTGAGGCGGAACTGCCGCATGTGATTCTGGAGACGGAAATGCGTACAGACAGGGATGTGAATGTGCTCAGGAAAGCAGATTATATCGCAGAGACCCGGGCAACCCGTACGTTTCCCTGGAGGATATTCACATTGGGGGATGACAAGTCGCTCTTGGAGAACACCCTTCCGTGGCAGCTCGCCACCCCGGAATATTCCGATGACACTGCTTGGATAAGGCCTGGCAAGATTTCCTGGGAGTGGTGGTGCATGCTCAATGTTTATGGCGTGGACTTCAAGGCCGGGGTCAATACGCAGACCTACAAGTACTATATCGATTTCGCGGCCCGGACCGGTCTGGAGTATATACTCATGGATGAAGGATGGTCCGCCAGTACGATGGACATCATGAACCCGAAGCCTGGTCTTGACCTTCATGAGCTTATCAGGTACGGTAATGAGAAGGGCGTTGGGATTGTCCTCTGGACATTGTGGACCCCGATGATGAAAGACATGGAAAAAATCCTTGACACGTACCGTGACTGGGGCATAAAGGGAATCAAGATAGATTTCATGCAACGGACGGACCAGCCTATGGTGAACTTCTATGAGGATGTGGCCAGGGAGTGCTTCGAGAGGCATCTTATCGTGGATTTCCACGGCAGTTTCAAGCCTGCCGGGCTGCAACGCAAATATCCCAATGTGATGTCCTACGAAGGCGTCTATGGCATGGAGCATGACAAATGTTCTTCTGACATTTCCCCTGAGCACGACCTTGTGCTCCCGTTCACGAGAATGGTGGCAGGCCCTATGGATTATACTCCGGGAGCCACTATAAATGCCACAAAGGAGGATTTCGCGATAAGGTGGAACCATCCTATGAGCCAGGGGACGAGGGCGCATCAGGCTGCGATTTTCATCGCGTTCGAGAGTCCTGTCCAGATGCTCTGTGACAGCCCTTCAAATTATTACAGGGAGCCGGAGTTCACGCATTTCATAGCATCAGTGCCTACAGTCTGGGATGAGACTGTGGCAATAGAGGCAAAGGCAGGGGACTACCTTCTGATTGCGCGCAGAAGCGGCGACACGTGGTATGTTGCCGGCCTGAATGACTGGACCCGCAGGGAACTCGCCCTCCCTCTGGACTTCCTGGGCGATGGTGAGTACACGGCGGAGATTTTCAAGGACGGTGTCAATGCCGATTCGTGGGCTGAGGATTACAAGTGTGAAACTGCAGTTGTTTCATCCGGGGATATTCTTCCTGTCGTGATGGCAAATGGAGGAGGATGGGCTGCCATAATAAGACCTTCCGTGAAATGAACAGAGTGCCCGTAAAACTGCTTTGTGCCTGGGCTGCGCTTTTTATGTGCACAGCCCTCCAGGCTTCCCCTGTAAAGTATTTCGGCAGGGTTGTATCGTCAGGGAAAGGTGTTCCAGATGTGTCTGTGACTGATGGCAGGAGTGTCGTGAGGACTGACCATGCAGGCCGGTATGTGCTTGAAAGCGATGGTAATGCGGAGTTTGTCTATATCTCGGTGCCTTCGGGCTACACAGTTCCTTTGGAAAACAATGCTCCTTGTTTTTACAGGAATGTCTCGGATGAGGAAAAGGAAGTCCTCAGGGTGGATTTCGAGATTGGTGCCACCATGCAGGATGAGACCAGGCACATGTTTTTCCTCTGGGCCGATGTCCAGGTATATGAACCGGAGGAGGTAAGGTATGTAGAGAAGGCCGCCGCTGACGTGAGGCATCTGGTGGAGTCCTCGGGCCTTCCGGCTGTCGGAGTAACTTGCGGTGACATAATAGGGGAGTGGAACTATACTCCCTCTCTTTTCATGCCTGTGATGGCTGCCACTTCGCAGAGCGGCGTGCCGTTCTACTGTGCTGTCGGGAACCATGACATGGATATGGACGCGAGGAGCAACGAGGGCTCGAAGCGCACATTCAAGTCTCTGTTCGGCCCTACATACTATTCTTTTAATAAGGGGAAGGTGCATTATGTTGTCCTTGACAATGTCTTTTACCTAGCCCTCGGTTACAGGACAGTAGGCTATATAGAGGAGACGCAGCTCCGGTGGCTGGAGAATGACCTTGCAAACGTCCCTGACGGATCCACTGTTGTGGTCTGCATGCATATCCCGGCCTATTCCAGGGCGGCGCGCCATAAGGAATGGGGCAAGGAGGAGCTGAACAAGATAACATGCAACAGGAATGCTCTCTACGATATACTGGAACCTTACAATGCCCACCTGCTTACCGCTCATGAGCACTACGCCGAGAATTATGTGATGTCCGACCGTCTCTTCGAGCATGTCCATCCGCCTTTGAGCGGACTCTTCTGGCAGTCGAAGTGGAGCATGGACGGGGTGCCGTGGGGATATATGGTGTACGAGATAGACGGGGATGATGTCTCATGGTATTACAAGCCTGTAGGCGGATCCCGTGAGGACCAGTTCTATGCGTATCCTGCAGGCGCTGATCCTGCCAGACCTGACTGCGTGACAGCAAATGTCTGGAATTACGACCCTGCCTGGAAAGTCTGCTGGTATGAGGACGGGGAATTCAAGGGCGAAATGACCAGGTATTCCGGCTGGGACCGGACAATCTGCGAGGATGTTGAGGCAAGAAGGGAAAAGGAGTTCAAGTGGAAATACATAGGCGCCGGGGAGACGGAGCATTTATTCTATGCAAAGCCTTCTTCTCCGGAGGCTGTGATTACAGTCGAAGTGACAGACCGTTTCGGCAACGTTTATAGAAAAGAACTGTAGCCGGATGGCCTGACTGAAAGAAGAGGATGGTCTAAAAGGGAGTGTAACACAGAAAGCACCCTTTTGAGGCCATCCTCTTCAACATTGTCAGGCTGGGCTGATTCCTCTCTTTATCTGTATGCTTCCGCCTTCATTTCCCATCCGGTGGCTGTGGAGACGTAAGGGATGATGATGCTGGCCATTTTCTTCTGACCTGTGTAGTTCGGGTGGAATCTTGCCCCGAGGTCAGAGTCCCAGTTGAATGCAGTCTCCTGCATTGTGGCATAGCTGATGTTTTTCATTCCGCTTCTGGCACAGGCCTCCTTTACATAGCTGAAGATGGCCGGGTCGATTTTGGCGGCCAGGCACAGTACGGGAATCTCATCTCCGTAATTGTCCTTTATTTTTCCGAGCAACTCAACATATCTTGATGTGAAGAAGTTGAGAGAAGGCTGCTTCTCCGTGGAGAAGTCGTTTGCCCCAAGGTACACTACCACCAGGTCCGGGACGCGTTCTATGGCCTTTTTGTCCCAGATGTGTACGGTGCTTTCGTCAAACACCTGGCTGTATCTGTCCACCATGGTGTACCCGGGTCTGAAGTCGTCATAGTTTCTCGCCACACCCTGCCCGGAATGGCATACAAGAGAGTAGTCTGCATCGAAATATCTGGAGATAATGGCTGCATAGGCCAGGTTGCAGTTCTCGGTCTCCGGAGTGAAAGGGTCTTCCGGGTCGCTGCTTTCCGTGCCGAAGCCGCAGGTGTATGAATCCCCTACGAATTCAATATATCTGCTGTTTTCCGGCATTGCCTGCAGTATCTTCCCTCCAGCGGTGAATTCATGCAGGGTCACTGTGCCTTGTTCCCCTTCTGTCCTTTTCTGTATAATGATTTCGTGTTCCCCCCGTTTGAGATTGTCGGCCAATATTATAGTGGTGTCCTTGCCGGATGTCCTTATTATCCTGTCCGCCTTTTCAGAGAACGGACTGTCTATCCATACGTTGAAGTAGTTGGCTTTGCTGTCGCTTGCGCGCATGGCAAGGTATGTTCCTGTGAATCTTACTTTCAGGTTTACTCCGGACCAGTCGAAGGATACATCGCTTCCTGTTTTCAGCACTCTTCCATTATACATTATCCTGCCGTCTGAAGCAGCTGCTTTCTCCTGGCCTTTTGCTGATACTCCTGAAGCGGCCAGGAACGCTACAAGAGCAACCATTGTGATGGCTTTGAGTTGAAAAAGGTTCTTCATCGTTGTTTTGTTTAATTTTAAGCGTGTTTTGTAAATATTGCTGCAAAGTTATTCATATATTTAATATAAAACTCTTTTTATTAAATAAATTTATTAAAATATTTCTCGTATTTAATAAAAATATTGTATATTTGTGCGTCAATAAATAAGAAGAGATGGGTCCGGTGATTCAGAGTGTCAGTACTGAACAGTATTGTGGTAATACAGTAATGAAAGTTAGTGGTGGAAAGGCATGGCTTCTCGCCGTGACGGCCTTTCTTTGTCTGGTAGTCAGTGTGTTTCCGATGTATGGCGGGGATGCCGTGTGGCATGATGCTTCGCGGTATCCCCTTATCGGTAAGGCTGGCAGTGCTTCTCTGACGCGGTATGAAAGGCTTCCTGCCGCCCTCCAGGGGAAAGTCCGTGATGCGGTGTGGTATCTCGGGAGGAACTCTGCCGGGCTGGCGGTCAGGTTCAGGTCCAACTCCACTTCTGTAAAGGCAAAGTGGACATCCATGTTCTCAAATTCAATGAATCATATGACGGAGACGGGAGTGCGCGGCCTTGACCTGTATGTGCTCATGGACGGGAAGTGGCGTTTTGCCGGGAGCGGGCGTCCCGGTGGCAAGACAACTGAGGCTGTGCTTGTGTCGGAGATGACACCTGAATTCAGGGAATACATGCTTTACCTTTCTCTTTATGACGGTGTGGACTCTCTGGAGATCGGTGTGGATGAGGGGGCTGTAGTGGAAATGCCGGCTGTCGCTAGTCCGTCAAGAGAGAAGCCTGTGGTCATGTACGGGACAAGCATATTGCAGGGAGGGTGTGCCAGCAGGCCTGGTATGGCCCACACCAATATTATCGGCAGGTGTCTGGATCGGGAGGTGATAAATCTCGGATTCAGCGGCAATGCCTTGCTGGATTTTGAGATAGCTGAACTCATGGCTTCGGTGCCTGATCCGGGAGTGTTTGTGCTTGATTATGTCCCGAACGCTTCGGCCGGTATGATAGACGAAAAGGGTGAGCGCTTTTTCAGGATTCTCCGTGATTCACATCCTGATGTCCCCATTGTGTTCATAGAGGATCCTGAATTTCCTCATTCTGTCTTCGATGCCTCTATAAGGGCTGAGATAGAGCAGAAGAACAGGGCGCAGAGGGCCTTGTATGAGCGCCTCAGGAAGTCGGGGGAAAGGCGGTTGTATTATATTGGTTCGAAGGGGATGATCGGAGATGACGGGGAGGCGACTGTCGACGGGATACATTTTACTGACCTGGGTATGGAAAGGTACGTCAGTCACGTGCTCCCTGTGCTGAAGAAGGCTTTGCGAAAATAAGATGCAGGCCGCTGGCCGGCCTGTTAAATGATAATCGGCTTTTTATTGGATACTAAAGTAATGAAAGAAGAGAACAAGAACTTTCTTGCGTCCTGTTCCGCATGTTACAGGACTGACCTTATGGATAATATCCTTCCTTTCTGGATGAAATACGGCTATGACAGGGAGCATGGCGGAGTCTATACGTGTGTTGACAGGGACGGCGGATTGATGGACAGGACCAAGTCCGTGTGGTTCCAGGGCCGTTTCGGATATATCATGTCCAAGGCGTCACAGCTTCCTGGTGCTGATCCGGAGTGGATAGAGGCTGCCCGAAGTGCTATAGATTTCATAGAGAAGTATTGCATCGATTCTGACGGGCACATGTTTTTCGCGGTGACGGAGGACGGCAGGCCTGTGCAGAAGCGGAGATATGTCTTTTCGGAGTGTTTCGCTATTATGGCCATGGCAGAATATTCTGTCGCTACTGGGGACAGAAAATATGCCGACAAGGCACTCTCCATGTTCAAAAGGACTCTGGAAATGCTTTCAATGCCGGGATTCCTTCCTCCAAAAACGTATGTTCCAGGTAGAGGGCATTCTATTACAATGATGCTTATCAATGTAGCCAATATTGCCAGGAAAGCTTCTGGAGATCCATTGTATGACAGAAGGATAGACCAGTCTATAGATGAACTTTCAAAATACTTCATGCATCCTGAGTTCAGGACGATCCTGGAATCGGTAGGTCCGGAAGGGGAATTTCTCGACACTTGTGCAGGCAGGACCATCAACCCCGGGCACAGTATAGAGACCGGGTGGTTCATCCTCGATGTCGCGAAATCCCGCGGCTGGGACAGACGTCTTGTGGATATGGGCTGTACCATCATCGACTGGGCCTGGGAGTGGGGTTGGGACGAGCAGTACGGCGGGATGATTAACTTCCGGGATTGCCGCAATTTCCCTCCGCAGGACTATTCCCAGGACATGAAGTTCTGGTGGCCTCAGTGCGAGACGGTCATAGCCTCATTGTATGCCTATCAAGCTACGGGGGATGAGAAATATCTCGAGATGCACAGGAAGGCCCATGAGTATGCCTACTCGCATTTCCCGGACCCGGAGTTCGGAGAGTGGTACGGCTATCTTCACAGGGACGGGACGGTCGCTCAGCCTGCCAAGGGCAATCTGTTCAAGGGGCCGTTCCATATTCCTCGCATGATGATGATTGCCAGCGAGTTGTGTGATGAGCTTCTTGCGTGATAAAATATATTTCCGGATTAAGAGCGTGAGGCGTGCCTAAAAGGTTTGATATCTCTTTGAAAATCGGATATCCGAAATAAGACCAAAGGTTGATCTCACAGAAAAACGAAGGAAAGGGGATGACTTTCATTTTTGAATTCACCCCCTTTCTCATTTTTTTATACTATCTTAGCACCATATATAACCCATTGAAATCGTCTTTTATGAAAAATATTCTTTCTGCGGCAATCGCGGTTTCGCTCTTCGCTGTTTCTGTTTCGCATTCTTGTCCGGTCATGGCTTCCGATACGCTACGTGTCCACAATACCGTACTTCCCGTAATGTTCGGGAGGGAGTGCAATGTCGTGGCAGAGTTCTGCATAGAGTCCTCTGCTCCGGGGGAGAAGACCCTCGATGGCATAAGGGTGACTGTGGACGGGCTTCCTTACGATGCATTCAGGAATGTGAGCCTGGTATATACCGGGACCATGTCGGCCCTGTATTCCCGGACCACTTCCTATGTGATAAAGGATGCCTTCTACAGGATGGGGGCAAGCCAGAGGATATATTGCGATCCTGGCTATGCTGTCCTCAAGAGCAGTGCAAGGCCGGTCCCTGGTGAGGTCTTCTCCCTCCCTGCCGGACAGAAGCTGGTGAAAGGGAAGAACTGGTTTTATGTGAGTGTATCTGTGGATGAGAAGTATGTGGATGATATCTCTGGCGGGTTCAGCCTTGAAGTTGAAGAGGTCAGTGTGGACGGGAAACCGGCTGTCCTTATGAATGAAGGCAGTCTGGAGCACCGTTTCGGAGTGGCGGTCAGGGACCATGGAGACGACGGTGTCTGGGCATACCGTATCCCCGGCCTGGTGACCACCGGTGACGGTACTCTCATTTCAGTGTACGATGTCCGTCATGCTTCCACGCTTGATCTTCAGGACAATATAGATGTCGGCATGAGCCGTAGCACTGACGGCGGGCGCACATGGGAACCGATGAAGGTCATTATGGATATGGGCCGCTGGGGAGGACTGCCGGATGCCCAGAACGGCATAGGCGACCCTTCTGTCCTGGTCGATGAGAACACGGGGGAGATATTCGTGGTGGCTGTATGGACGCACGGGCTCGGGAATGACAGGGCCTGGAACCAGGTCGGGAGCGGGTTCGAGCCTTACGAGACTGCGCAGCTCATGATAGTCAGCAGCAAGGATGACGGGAAGACATGGTCGGAGCCGAGGAATATAACACGTGACGTAAAGCAGGAGAGCTGGAGGTTCACCCTCCAGGGCCCTGGACGCGGCATCACCATGTCTGACGGCACTCTCGTTTTCCCTATACAGTATGTAGATTCCACAAGGGTGCCCAATGCGGGCATAATGTACAGCAAGGACCATGGCCTGACATGGCACTGCCACGGCCATGCCTGGACCAATACCACCGAGGCACAGGCGGCTGAAGTCGCTCCCGGAGTCCTGATGCTCAACATGAGGAACAACCGCCGCACCGGGCGTATCGTCTGCACGACAGAGGATCTCGGGCGGACATGGAAAGTCCATCCGTCATCGGAGAAGCTCCGTGAGCCTGTATGCATGGCTGGGCTGCTGATGGTCAGGGCAGATGAGAACTCACTCGGGAAGGACATACTCCTGTTCTCCAACCCTGATACAGAGAAAGGACGCAACCATATCACCATCAAGGCCAGCCTTGACGGCGGGCTCACCTGGCTGCCTGAGAACTCTGTCCTGCTGGACGAGGAAGAAGGATGGGGCTACTCGTGTCTCACCCTGATTGACGAGGATACCGTAGGGATACTTTATGAGGGCAGCACCTCGCAGCTCGTTTTCCAGGCCGTCAAGCTGAGTGACATCATCGACTAATATCCCAGCAGCATGGCCCCGAACCCTGCGGCGAGGGCGACGGTGCAGCTCACGAGCTTTGCCTTGAAGAAAGATGACTTGCTTTCTGCAAGCAGGGGCAGGGAAGAGTGCCCGTCCTGGGCTATGCAGCTGGCCAGCAGTACGGGAAGTGGGACTATTCCGCTTGCATACAGGGTCACGAATATCATGTGCGGTCCGGATTCCGGGATGATGCCTACTGCCACGGCAAGCAGTATCATGAGGGCGGTGTTCCCGCTTATCCAGGACTCTATGTCCAGGTAATGCATCCCGGCCCCGAGCAGGGCGAGTACCCCGAATGTCCATCCGAAAATCACAGGCAGGTGTCTCCTTACGATGTGATTCCAAAGGTGCTCCTCCACGAAATGGTCTGACGCGAGGCACAATACTCCAAGTACGACAATGCTCAGTATTCCGAACAGCACGTACATCCAGTCTTCGCTGAGCAGGTTGAGCGCCAGTTCGGAGTGGAGGTGCTCCCCGTGTGGATGGTAGTGGCCGAGCTTCCCTGTGACGAGGGCCGCGATGAAAAGGAGTACCCCGAGGAACATCACCGCACGTCTCCATCCGAGATGCCTGCGTTCCCTGGTCTGCCCGTCCGCTGTGCCATGGTCATGCCCCTCATGCAGCTCGAAGATGTCATCCTCCGGAAGACCGTCTGCCGTTTCAGGGTCTATGTGCCTTCTACTGAACGCCTTGTCCCTGAGCATATCTACAGTGATGCCGCAAGCCATCGCAAGTGCGAACAGGAACACGAATATCACCATCGCCTTCTGCGGAAACATCGCAAGCATCATGAACGCTTCATCTCCGCATGAGGCTATCATCATGGCGACCAGGGCCCCGAAGCTGATTATCCTGTGCGTATAAAGGGATACGGCGGCAAACCCACCTATGCATCCGGGTACGAGTCCGAGAAGCGTCGCCACGGTCACCTGTCCCGCCCGTGTCCGCTTAAGCCCGGAGAATATCATTCCTCTGGATTCGATGTTGAGGGACTCTATCATCATCATCATGATGACGACAAGCCCTGTAATGAGTATCGAGTTCCGGATTATATCAGCAATCATGGTCCGTCCTTTGGCCCGGTAATCACATTATTCTATGTATCCGGTTATGAACAGGTTGACTATCGGCCTTGAAGGAGAGTTGGTCGTGAGGGTCACTGTCACGAGGGTCTCCCCGGCCGGCATCCCCGTGGTGTCGACATGCACTGTGAAGCTACCTTCGAACCCGCACTTCACGACAGGTATGCTGCCTATCGAGTATGAGGCGGCATCGACATCCGCCTTGAAGACCTTGAAATCCGATTTACCTATATTCTTGAAAGTGAACACCGCATCCACCGGGGTCCCTGCCTTGATCTTCCCGAACGTGAACGAGCTCGAGTCGAACATCGGCCTGGATGCCTTGTCCCTTTCTTCCGCTGTCATGGACGCGAAGTTCTCCTTGGTGAATGCATAGATTTCCAGTTTTCCGCTGCCGGATTTCTTCCCGTTTTCCTCGGAGATGTATTCCCTTCCGTTGACCACAGGTGTGGCGTAGTACATGTTCTTTCCCCAGATGCTCCTGTCCGAGGTCACTGTGAACTGCATCTTTGCGGTGGACCGTGCAGGGACAGGGTTGGGCACTACCTTGACAGAGAGGAACGGTGAGACATCCGCGAAGCTGACATTGATTTCGGATGACGAAAGGTTGGCCACGACTGTCTCGTCGCTTCTCGATTCTCCCTGTTCGAGATTGCCGCACTTGAGTCTCGTGGATTTCATGCCGAGACTGCCGAAGCGCACCGGGTACATTTCCTCCAGCGACAGCTGCTTCTCATGGCTGATGCCCCTTATCCTGAGTATCACCGGCTTGCCTATCCCGGAAATATACACTGTCAGGCTCTTGTCGAACGGATACGGCCCTTCGTCGTTCGTATATACTGCAGAAATGCTCCCGCTCTCGCCGGGCATCACAGGCTCCCTCGTCCATTTCACACCGGTACAGCCGCATGATGTCACCACACTGTGAATCAGCATAGGCTTCGCGCTGATATTCTTCACGTTGAACGTGCAGCTCAGGGGCCCGTCCGATATCATCACGTCCCCGAAGTCATGGACAGTCTTGTCAAATTCTGCAATTCCCGCCACCTTTTCCTGTGCGGCGGCTATACGGATTCCTGACAGCAGTATTGTCATCACGGCAAACGCCGTCCTGTACAAATTCTTCATTTCTTGCGATATTGGATACTGCCGCTGTATGCGGCAATGCTTACAACCCGCAAAGATAGTGATTTTAACATCGAGATGAGTTTGCTAATTCAAAATAATAACATAAATTTGCACCCGTATGGTCCGAGCGGACTTTCACCCGTTTAGACTTTTCAAAACAATTTAAAGGATATAAAAAATGGCTTACAAAATTTCAGATGACTGCGTTGCTTGCGGCACATGCTTGAGCGAGTGCCCTTCAGGCGCTATTTCAGAAGGCGACATCTACAAGATCGATCCTAATGTATGCATTGACTGCGGTACTTGCGCAGACGCTTGCCCTATGGGGGCGATTTCCCCTGCAGAGTAAATCTGCAGCATAGCAATGCACAAAAAAAGGCGGCCCCGGTTTTTCGGAGCCGCCTCTTCTTTTCAGTATACTGTCCTATTTCGTCTCAGGTGACATCATCACTTCGATGAAGTTGCCCTGGTCGAGAACGGCCTTGAGGGCTGACTTGATGTTGTCTGAGCTGATCTCGTTCACAGCCGCCTCGTACTCCTTGTCATAGTCGAGACCGTCATAGTTGTAGTGCATCTGGAGAGCGTTGAGCCACCAGCTGTTGTTGATCCTGTTCTCCGGGATGTTCTTCTTGAAGTTCTCTGTAGTCCTGTTGAGCTGCTCCTGGGTCGGACCGTTCTCCATAAGACCCTGGAGACCTGATACCGCGAGTTCCCTGAGCTTGTCTGCTGATTCAGGGTTGGTGTCGAAATAAACCTGGATCAGAGCCCTTTCCTCAGGATACTTCTGCATACCTGCACTTACGCCGGCACCGTATGTGCCGCCTTCTTCCTCACGGAGTGTGTCAGTGTAGATCATGTCGAGGACGTATTTGG
This sequence comes from Candidatus Cryptobacteroides excrementipullorum, assembly GCA_017695065.1. GTDB lineage: Bacteria > Bacteroidota > Bacteroidia > Bacteroidales > UBA932 > Cryptobacteroides > Cryptobacteroides excrementipullorum. The sequence continues at coordinate 11,403 of JADILZ010000042.1, read as the reverse complement.
CAGCATCGAGCATGACTTCCTCCTTCACGGAATAAGGTATGTAGGCTGTATATACCTGCAGCACGCTTGACTTAGGTGTCTCCATCCCGGTGGTGAAGTGGTTCTCCACTTTCCCTTTCACGATGTGCTCTCCTGTCTCGTTCCAGCCTGCGGCCTTCTTGCCCTTAGGCAGCGAGCCCACGTATTTCTCCACGAGCGTCTTGAGGGAGTCTGTCTGCACATTTCCCACTACATAGAGGGTCGCGCCTGCAGCGTCCTTGAACAGCTGCTCTGTATATACTCTCTTGAGGGTCTCGATATTGGCCTTCCCGAGGGTCTCCATGTCGATGACTGACTGTCTAGGGTTGTTCCCGTAGAGGGTCTTCACCATCTCCTGCTGGAGCTTGAAGTCAGGGGTGTTCAGCATATTAGGCAGGATGGCCTTGAGCTGCTCGATACCTGTCTGGAACTCGTCCTGGTCGAAGCGCGGTTCAGCCACTGTCAGGTAGAGGAGCTGGAATGCAGTCTCCAGGTCCTTAGGCGAGCTGTTGACAGACACCCCGTGCCTGATGTTGCCTACATATACCGATGTGGAGACGTTCTTCCCGGCGAGCATCTTGGAGAGCGTGGTGCCGGAGAACTTGGACAGTCCGGTGTTACGCATGAAGAGAGCGAATACATTGTCTTCGAAAGAAGGCAGGTCCTCAGTCGCGATGAGCGAGCGTCCGCCGTTCTTCTGGAAGTTCATGATCACCTGGTCTTTCTTGTAGTCGGTAGGGAGGACGACCACTTTCACCCCGTTCTTGAGGGTCCATTCAGTGGCTGTCTTGCCGCCTACTGTCACCTGGGCCTCTTTCTTCACCGGTGATCCTTTCAGCAGGCTCTCGTCGAGAAGCGGCTCGTTGGTGTCCACAGCCTCGTTCTGTACGATCTCTGATGCCTTGACCTCAGCTACGGCATCTATGAAATCCTGGGCTACAGGATGAGTAAGTCCTTCTTTTTCAGGGGCTTTATATACGACTACCATATTTTCGTCCGTGATGATCGAAGATGCTATCTGATTGAGCAGGGCTGCATTTATCTGTGAGCAGATAAGCTTGGCAGTCTCATACTCAGTCTTAGGGTCCATGTACGGATAGTTGTCGAAGAAATTGTTTACATAGTCGTTGATGAAGTCTGCATTCTTGCGGGTATCGGCTCCCTGGGCTTTCTTCTCGTAGTAGCTGAGGATGTTGTCCTTGGCGCGGCTCACCTCGTCGTCGGTGAATCCGTACATCTTCATCTTCTCGGCTTCTGTCAGGAACGCCTTGAATGCTTCGATGCCTTCCCCGTTCCTTGCCACAACCTGTCCCATGACCACGTCAAGTGTCTCGCACAGGCTGCCGATTCCCATGTATGCGCTCAGGAACGGAGCATCCGGCCTGGATGTGATGTCGTTGAACCTCTCGCCCATGATGGTGCTCACGTAGTTCTTCAGGAGCTCCATCATCATGCCCATGTCAGTGCTGTTCAGTTCCTCAGGCATCGGCTCGCTCTTCCAGAGTATCTCGATGGAAGTGTTCGTGGCCTCGGGGTCAGTGATGATGCCGACCACAGGCTCGGTGTTGTCAGGAATCTTGTATGCCTCTTTCGGCTGAGGGTTCTCTGCCGCAGGGATATCTGCAAATGTGGATTTGATCTTTGCTTCCACTGCATCCACATCCACATCTCCTACTACGATTACTGCCTGGAGGTCAGGACGGTACCATGTGTGGTAGAAGTTGGTAAGGCTCTCCGGCTTGAAGCTCTCGAGGTTCTCCTGGCTTCCGATGAGCGTGCATGTCGCATATTTTGAGTCGCCGTAATAATAGGGGAGGGACTGCTCGTGCATCCTCCAGTCGGCTGTGCGGCGTGCACGGCGCTCCTCGATGATCACACCTCTCTCCTTGTCGATTTCCTCAGGGTCGCAGGTTACGAAATGAGAGTAGTCATGCAGGATAAGCAGGCAGGTGTCGATGACGCCTTCGCGTACCAAAGGGATGTTGTTGAGCATATATACTGTCTGCTCTACACCTGTGGAGGCGTTGATATTGCGTCCGAACTCCGCCCCGATGCTCTGGAGATACTCGAGGATGCCTTTCTCAGGGAAGTTCTTCGTCCCGTTGAAGCACATGTGCTCGAGGAAGTGGGCGAGACCGTCCTGGTCCGGAGTCTCCTGGATGGCTCCTACATTGGTGGCCAGATAGAATTCGGCTCGATTTTCAGGTTTGTCATTGTGTCTGATGTAGTAGGTGAGCCCGTTGTCGAGCTTCCCCTTCCTTACAGCAGGGTCATTGGGCAGCTGGTTCTGCCCGAAGACCGTCATGGCGCAGAATACAGCCATGAAAAGAATTAAGATGCGTTTCATATTAGTTTGGTAAATGGTAAGTTCCAATGAACTGTCCCCCTTTCCCGGGGGTGCGGCCTTTCAGGCCGGTCCAAAATCTTGCAATTTTAAGAAATATTATCCATTCTGCAAAATGGCTGTCCCGGTTTTCTGACTCTGCCTTCCGAGAAAAGACTACGGGAGAAGTACCTGACGAGACGATTTTTCGTATATTTGTCGAACTGAACCGCTTCAACAAGCCATGGGAGGAGTGTGATGGCCTCGTTGAACAGTGGTGCTATGCGTTCAAGAACGTGGGAAGGATGGACGGACTGCCTGAGGGGGTTTGCAAGTGGAGTCGATAGCTCGTCTGTTCGATGCGTGCGAGATCGCGCGGTTCAGTCCGGAGAAGAAACTCAAATACGAAAGCGATATGATGACAGAACGGGACTACTACAACATTATCGATACCGCGAGGCACGAAGGTGAGGCCAAAGGTCTGTCTGTGGATGAGATAAAAACACTGTAATCGTATGTTTGACGATTTCAGACTGAAAGTTTTTGAAGCAGTGGCCGAGGAACGCAGCTTCACCAGGGCGGCAAGGACGCTCGGTGTAAGCCAGTCGGCAGTAAGCCAGAGTGTTGCGGAGCTTGAAAGGCAGCTTGGAGTGCAGCTTTTCCACCGTGACAGGACATCCGTCCGACTCACGGCGGAAGGGCAGGCTTTTTCCCGCTATGCAAGGAACATCCTGCATTGGTACGGCGCGGCCCGGGAAGCGTTTGCCCCGGGGATACATTCCCCGGAGAGAGGAATACGGGTCCTCGCCTCGCCGGACCTCGTGTCGTCAGTCGTGCCGGAGATATTCGCTCCGGCATTTTCCGGAGACAGACCGTACCCTGTCGTCAATATAACCTCAGGCAGACTGGCATCTGAAGGGTCATCAGACAGAAACACGGAATACGACATCTGCATCTCGAGCGGCCTTGCAGACGGTTCTATCCGTTGGGGAAAAGGGGAGTGCGCAGGAGTTTCGCCGCTCTGTGTCATAGCCCGGCCATCTGACAGGAACGCATACAGCGGGGTATTCTCGCTTTCAGGGGTGAAAGACCGCGGACTCGCCCTGTGGACCGGATGGCAGAATGACGAAGGCACAGATGAAGCGTCGGTGGTCGGGCTTGACAACATCCACAAGGTAGTATTCCGTTCCGACTCCCCGGAATCCGTCATCGGCGCCGTCCTGTCCTCTGACGGCCTGCTCGGTGCCGTCCCGCTCTACTGCGTATATAAGAAACTGGCAGACAGGACACTGTCCCGTCTGCCAGTCATGTTCCCTTCAGGGAATATCGCTGTATATGTGCAAGCCTCGGATAGTTTCTCCACTACGCGGATATACAAGGCGACGGTGGAGCGGCTTTCTTCTTTATTGGCTGTCACGCAGTGACTTCATCCATCGTAAGAGAGACGTCTCGAATTCGCTGCGGGCATAGCCCAGATTGTCACCTCCCACATATTCGACTTTGGAGAACCCCCATCCGTGGCCTCCTTTCGGGAAAATGTGCATTTCGGCAGGTACTTTGTTGGCCCTCAAGGCCCTATAGAACAGGATGCTGTTCTCTACAGGTACGGTGGTGTCATCAGAACTGTGGGCCAGGAAAACCGGAGGGGTGTCTGCCGACACGTTGTTCTGGAGCGAATATTTATCCACCAGGGACTCGAGCATGGCCTTGTCTGCCTCCCACTGCTCGAATGTCTTGCCCTCCCTGCCGAGCCATTTCTCGTCAGGGCCGAGAAGGTTTGTGCGGGTGCCGCCGTGAGAGACTTTCCAGTCCAGAGAGATGACAGGGTAGATGAGGATAGAGAAGTCAGGCCTTGTGGCCCTGTCCGTGTAGAGAGTCGTGGCGCTCGCGGCAAGGTGCCCGCCTGCGGAGAATCCGATGACCCCGATCTGGTCCACGCCCCACTCCTGTGCATGTGCCCTGCAGTATCTGAAAGTGTTCTGGACATCGGTAAGCGGCACTGTCCAGTGTCCGTTCGGAAGCCTGTATTTTACCACCGCCACCGCTATGCCCTGACGGGTCATCCAGTCTGCCACATAGATGCCTTCGTTGAATGAAGAGACGAAAGCGTATCCGCCTCCAGGGCATACGATGACCATCTGCCCGTTCGGTTTCTCCGGGAGATAGAGATCGAAGCGGGCTTCATCCGATATGAGGCTGATGGCCCCGCTTCCGTTGTCCAGGACCTCGGGCTCTGTGATACCGTTGGATTCCCCTGGGCCACCTGCCTCCTGCAGACCTTTCCCTGAAGCCTGTCCTTCAGGATACAGGAGAATGGTTTCCGTCGGCTTGATGCCGCATCCCGGCTGGGCTGCCAGGTCAGAGGCGGAAAAGGCGGCTGCAGCCAGCAGGGCCGCCAGTGCGATGATGTTTTTTGCAGTTTTCATGTCCGTTTTAATTAGTATGAGCTGCAAATTTATTAAAGATTATCCGCAATTCCGCCATGAAAACAGCTTCCGGATTCTTCTTAATTCTTCGAGAAACGGTATTCTCCAGGCCTGAAACCTGTGATCGTCTTGAAAATGAAACTGAACTGCTGGATGTTATGGAATCCGAGCCTGTGCGCCACATCCGCAGGGGAGCCCTCTCCGGACAGGAGCATCTTCTTGGCGGAGTCCAGACGTTTCAGCATGCAGTATTCCTCGAAAGTCTTCCCCGTCTGGAACCGCAGCAGGTCGTTGAAATATGCAGCGGAAAGGCCCAGCTCCACGGCGCACTCGCATACGGACGGGAATCCTGCGGAAGAGAGCTGTCCCGAGGCTATGCTCTTGTCAAGCATCCTGTCGAATTTCCCGACCACGGTCTTGTTCTTCTCCTCCCTGGTGATGAACTGCCTTTCATAAAATCTGGAACAATAGTCCAGAAGCAGCTCTATCAGCCTCGAAATCAATGTACTGCTATGAGAGTCAATAGGATGGCGCAGCTCGCTTCCGATACTTCTGAGGCATCTTGTGACTATGTCCTTCTCCGCGTGCGAAAGGTGCAGGGCCTCCTCTTTCCGGTAGTTGAAGAAGGTATAGTTCCCGATATGGTTGTCCAGGGTGGTACTCAGCAGGAGGTCAGGGTGGAATGTGAGCAGCACCCCCTTGTCAGGCAGGGTGTTGTCCGTGTTCATCCTGAATATCTCTCCCGGCCTGAGGAACACCATGGAAGCGTTGGAGAAGTCGTAATACCTCCGCCCGCAGCAGCAACACCCGTCCGCGCAGTCCTCAATGAGCAGGATTGCGTAGAAATCGAACTTGACCGGTATTCGCTCCAGGTCGGGGTTCTCAAGGTTGAAGACACATGCCTGCGGGTGCAGGATCTTCCCGCCGAGGCATTTCCCGCACTCATTGACAGTCTTTATCTCGAGTATGTCTTTTCCCATTTCTGTCAGGATGAATATTCATAAAATGCAAAAATATATCCCTTTCCTTATATGCGGCATACCTGTATTACGGAGAAGATAACCATTCTTACCCTTTCGGGCATGCGGGGAGTTTCACAGCTCGATTTTTTGACTTATTTTTGCGCCCTCCCGGAAAATACGGAACAATTGATTGACAAAGACGAATAATATGACTGCCGACCATCATCACACCAAAGTGGCCCCGGTGAAAGCCCGTGAAAGATACATCATACTCGACGCCCTGCGCGGGTTCGCCCTGCTCGGGATCTGCCTTGCCAATTTCCCGGAATTCTCCCTTTATACCTTCCTCGGGCCCGAGGCTGTCCGGTCCATGCCGACCGCAGAGGCGGACAATGTGGCCAGATATATCCAGTACCTGCTCATCGACGGGAAGTTCTACACCCTTTTCTCCCTGCTTTTCGGGATAGGGTTCTCCATCATAATATCCAATGCGGCACGCAAGGGGGCAGACGGTTTCCGCATCTTCTATCGCAGGATGGCCATCCTCCTGCTCATAGGTTTCATCCACCTGATGTTCATCTGGAGCGGGGACATCCTGATGCTGTATGCTTTCCTGGGGTTTTTCCTGCCTCTTTTCCGCAATGTTTCTGACCGCGGCCTGCTCGGCACGGCCGCCGTACTGCTCGTCCTCCCGGTGGCTATAGATCTGGTTATCAGCCTGACAGGTGTATCCCCGTCCGCATGGGTCGTGGCGGCCCAGCAGGAGCAGTGCGCCAGGTACGGGATAACGGAGGACAATTTCGCATACTGGCTGAGGGACGCGGACAGCTACCGCCAGGTGTTCGGGTTCCTGGTCCAGGGGGCTCTGGTCAGGGTACAGGAATTCATAGACGGAAACAGGGCCTTCAAGGTCATGGGCCTCTTCCTCATAGGTTTCTATCTCGGGCGCAACCGCTTCTATGCCAGGCTCGAAGAAAAGCGCGCAACCGTCCGCAGGGTCTTCCTGTGGGGGCTCGCCGCGGGGCTTCCGCTCTCCGGTCTGTACGCGTGGAGCGCCATGAACGGGCATCCTTGGGGGCTGGCCGCGCACACCCTCCTTTATACTGTCAGCGTGTATCCGACGGGCTTCGCATACGCTGCCGGGCTTGCTCTCTACAGCCTGCACAGGAAGGAGTCTCGGGTGCTGAAACTTCTCTCCGCTCCAGGCCGTATGGCTCTGACCGATTATATCGGGCAGTCGCTTTGCGGTATGTTCATCTTCTACGGTACGGGGCTCGCCCTCGGCGCGGATATGGGGCTCGTATATGTCCTGCTGACAGCGTTATGCGTGTATGCGGCCGAGGTGGCTTTCAGCCATGTGTGGATGTGTTTCTGCAGTTTCGGCCCGCTGGAGTGGATCTGGAGGATGCTCACCTACGGAGAGAGGCTTCCTCTGCTCCGCAGGCGGTCCTGACAGTCCCTGGTCATTTGCCTATCAGGGCCTTGTCTGCCTTGAGCAGGGCTTTCGGGTTCTCCTTGTCAACTGCGAGGAACAGGCGGATTTTCTCCGCATAGCTCATGGTGATGCTGTCCGGATGCTTCTTCCACCATTTGTAGAACTTCACCGGAGCGGAGCTGTACGGCACCATGGCCTGCACCAGGGCGGGATACCCGGGGAACTCGATGAGCATCTTCAGCCGCATGAAATCGCGGTAGTAGTCGAAATGGTTGACTCTCAGCTTGCTCACGAGAATCTTGAAGGCATCCTTGTCGATAGAGATGTTGTACTCGGTAAGCGTCTTGTGCAGAGTGACCGGATCCTCGGTGAGCCAATTCTTCAGAGGCATTGTCTTCTGTCCGACCGAGAGCATATTGTCCTTCCCGTAGAACTGGTTCTCCTTAGGCTTGAAGATGTCCGTCTGCCGGCTGTCTGCATAGCCCGTCTCCACAGCCACGTCCTCATCACCGGCCGCCCGGCAGTTCTGTTTCAGGTAACCGAGGATGTCCACATGGTTCACTGTCTCGCTCCTGTACTTCCCGAGCAGTTCGTCAACGGACGTTCCCAGGAAGAAGTCCTCTATCATATCCCAGCGCTCCTTGTCGCTGAAACTGCAGGTGAAGAAATGCTCGAACAGGGCGCAGCTCGCCTTGTGGCGGCTCTGGACAGCGTCGAGGATGCTGTTGGAATAACCCTCGTCCTGCGCGTCCTTCTCTATCCGGAACGGGTCGTTCAGCCTCAGGAAAACCTTCGGCTCGTCGCCTCCCGATGTCTTGAAAGTACCGATATTCATTATCTCGAGCAGAGACCCCAGACGGATGTGGTTCTTCAGCGGCATCTCGTTGATGGACAGGTACCTGTCTGCGCTATGCCGGGTCTTGCCGTCAAACAGCCTGGAGAATATGCCGGACAGCCGGGCCAGTTTCGCCGCGTAGTTGGAGTTGAACACCTGGTAATGCAGAGAGAACCCGTAATGTCTCTGCAGCAGGAACGCATCGCCTTCCAGTGTGCCCGCGCCCTTCATGCAGCCGGAATAGGTGCCGAGGATGAAGGTGGCGATTTTCTCCGCATTGTATCTGCTCCCCAGACGGCCTGAAAGCGCCTCCACATAGTCCTTCATCGAGAAGAACTCGCCCCTGAACCTGAACTGCGCGAAAGACTCTGCGGCAGCGTCGAGCACCTTCTGCACCATCCCGGCGGCTTTCACAGGAGAACAGCCGAGGGTGATCGTGACCTTGATCTGCGGAGTCAGGTCTATGCCGTCTTCTTTCAGGAAACGCTGCCTGTAGAACTCGCTCCTTACCTGCGGGAAACTCCTGTCGGAGAAATGCTTCGTCCAGATGTCATCGAGGTTCAGCTCGATGGTGTGGTAGCCGCCCTTGTTCAGAGGGACCTCCCTGAAACACTTTCCGTACTTGGCCCCGAGCTTTTCGAGACTGTCGGTCACGGTCCTCGCATACACCTTGGTATATAGTCTTCTCGGCCTGGCGGTCAGGACATTGTACCTGTACTTCATCAGATAGTCCTTCTCTATCATCATCAGGGCTGCGGCCACCTTCTGGTCCACATCCTCGGCCGTGTCGAAAATGTAGGCGAAGTCGTTCGCGGCCACGAGAAGGTTCCTGCTCCTGCCGCTGCTGATGTAGCAGCGCATTATCTTGTTCAGTATCTCCTTCAGCTGGAATATCTTCAGCGACGAGGCCCCGAACAGCTGCTTGCTGTAGCGCAGGTCGGATTTCGAGAAAGTCAGCGAGGCGAATCCGCGCAGCCCGCTCTTCCTCGCTGCACGTCCTATCTCCTGGATGTAGTCAGGCAGCAGACCGGACGGCGCATGGTGATAGACCACCTGGATATCCGGGATGTCCACACCCATACCGAACGCCTTGGTCGCGATCATGATCTTGCAGGCGTTGCTCTTGAACGCCTGGTAGGCGAACTTCTGCACATCCGGAGCCATCTTCCCGTGGAATGACACTGTCATCTCCGGGTCGATATCGTCGCACTTGCTTTTCAGACGGTTTATGTGCCTGGTGTATGGCGCATATATTATACTCTTTATACCCTGCGCGTGGACCCCCTTTATGAAATTGACGGTCTCGTCCTCCTTGTGCGTGTCGTAAGATCCGGAAGCGTAGTCCTCGTGGGTGTCGATGACGAACCCGATGTCGTCGCGGCGGACATTGCCGATGAACTTGTGCGGGTCATGCATGTTGAGGCTGCCGATGCTGTCGAACACCATGTCGTTTATGCCTCCATACACGGCCGTGGCAGTGAGCGCCACCAGCGGGAACATGTACCTTCCCGCCTTCCTCATCCTGTCGATATGGCTTCCCAGGAACCAGTAGTCCACACGGAAGTCGCGTCCCCATGTCGTGATCAGGTGGGCCTCATCGACTATGAGCAGACCGAGATTGCGCTCCCCGATGAAATAATCCATGTCATACGAGAGCAGCAGCTCCGGGGAGAGGTATAGGATATCTATGTCCCCGTTCTTGCAGCACTCTATTATCTTCTCCCTGTCCACGAGAGTCAGGTCGCCGTTGAGGAACTCCACCCTGTCGTACCCGCGCTCCGAATGGAGCATCCCCACCTGGTCTGTCATCAGCGCCTTCAGCGGAGATACTACTATAGTGACATCGCCCTTTGAGGCCGCGTAGAAGGCCGGGAGCTGGAAAATCAGAGACTTTCCCGATCCGGTCGGGGCCGTGATGAAGACATCGCGTGGCCGGAGACCGCTGCGGCAGTTTTCATATTCCTTTATGATGGTGTCCACCAGGAGCCCCTGGGACACGGGGATTATCCCGCTGCCTGTCTCTGGGTTCTCATACACCTGTATGTCCCTGAATGAAGCGCCATCGCCCCAATACTTTCTTAGCAGGCGGACCGGTTCCTCCGACGGAGTGTAATCCCTCGGGACAGGCTGCTCCTGCAGGATGAATATCCCGCCGCCGGACAGCGAAAGCAGATAATTCACCGTCTCGAGTGTCCTGAGCGTCGCCTGGCTGAGGATGTTCTTCCCGGATATCTTCACATACACCTTCACCCCGAAATCCCCGGAGACGATACAGTCATTTACGAAAATGTCTATGGAATAAGGGTCTGATATGACATCCAGTATCCGTGCGGAAGGGTCTGCGGGGCCTTCCGCCCTGGAAAGTCCCTTGGATGAAGTGAACAGAGGCTCTTTCGCCAGGCTGTCATCGAAGCCGTTCAGCGAATAGTAGAAAGAGTCTTTGATCTTGAACTGTTCCGCCTGGTAGCATGGCAGCCCTTCCGGACGCACCTCGTCACCCCTTGCATCGGCGGACTCGATATAGGCCTCCTTACTGATCCTGTAGAGGGTGCGGAGATTGTCATAGACGATGACGGCCCTCCCGGCCAGAGGATTGTCCTGCATATATCCTCCGAGGCTCGCGAACTGTCTGTGTGACAATATCCTGTATTCCCCGGCCTCCGAGAGTCCCTGCATTGTCCTGCTGAACCATCCCTTGTCGGATACGGTGAAATCACCTTCGGTGCCGAATGTTCCGGGATCGGCTATCTTCCCGGAAAACCTTTCCATGTCAATATAGGGCTCCGTTCCTGCCAGGACAATGACTGGGTCAGGACGGTCTGTGCAATGCTTCCCGACTATCTTCTCTAATCTCTCTGTACAGATGCTTTTCAATGAATGGTTCATACGATAACGTCAGTCCGATGAATAATTTATATAATTATAATAAACTAATATTCAGTAAATAGCGTAAATTCCCGCTATTGCTCCACCGGATTGTTGCAGCGTTCTGCGTCAGGTTGCGTGGAATTTTCCTGCTGCGAAGATAAGCTTTTATACTCAAAGTCGTGCAAGTCTTCATAGGCATTTTTCCCTTGATTCTTTCAAGCTTGTTATGGGATTTTTTTGTTGATAATCGTTTAAAAATTTTAATTGAGTGATAATGACTTGAACTGAAAAAAGTTGACAGATTTGAGAGCATAAATCAAATGAGTCAATGAGAGAAAGACACAGGCGAGACATTGTCTTGAAGACCGACCCTGTGACCAGGGAGAAGTATTGGTCCAACGAGGTCGTCACAGTTTACAAACCGGACGAAGGAGACCGGGTTAATGCAGTTCTGGATATCCTTAAAGGCGTAACGACGGCGGAGGAGGTCAGAAAAAAATTTGACATCGCAACAGTCAACAGCGTATATACGTGGA
>JADILZ010000041.1 GCA_017695065.1 Candidatus Cryptobacteroides excrementipullorum | reverse complement strand
TCGAGCTCAAGACACTGTTCTGTAAACCTAACTGCAATATTGTCAATGAACCGGATGGTTCTACCGAACCTACTTTATTTTAATTGTTATACTTTATAATAACTAGTCCGGATTTTTACCGGACACATATGGCTTTTCTACATCAAATCACAACACGATGATGCTGTATGTACAGTACATCTGCGTTATTACTCATTCTATTTCTACATCAAACCACAACTGTAGAGCGGACTGGGGTGTCTATCCTGCAGTTGTAATTCATTCTATTTCTACATCAAACCACGACTGCTTTGTTCAGTGCCACGGCTGCGGCTTCGTTGTAATTCATTCTATTTCTACATCAAACCACAACGGCTGGATTGATGGACTTGGCAGATAATGCTCGCGGACTGCGGCCAGGAGCCCCGTAGCTTGAGCAATCAGCTTCTCGCATTCCACCACTTCGTCCTCCAGTTCTTCGCCGTCTTCGAAATCGCCGGGATACTCTTCCTCCCTCTCCTGGTCATCGTCAATGGCCTCAACTGGCAGGTTGGAGATGAGGAAGTTGACATCGGCCTGAATCTCAATCAGCTTCTGCTCCAGATCCAGGACATCGAAGGTGGGATCGAGGAGGTAATCTTTCTCGGTCAGAGCCTGCAGAAAGTCTATTCCCGCACGGACAGCAGCTGATTCATTCTCGTACATAAGCGTCAGTCAAAGATATGTGCCCATTCCCGGGCAAGGTTTTCTACATATCCCCAGCCGTAGTTCTTGTTGCTTCCACTGGTTTCCGGAAGCCGGAGTACACGGACATCGGCAAGGGCCGGTATTTGCGCCAGCTCTCTCGCAATCTTGCGGCCGAAGTCTTTGTACTTCCCAAATCCGTTGATGCCAATGGTCTTGATGGTAGGATGAGCGGCAAGGAAGGCTGGTATATCGTTGGGATGACCGTCCCGGATGTCTTTGTCATTGCTGCTATCTGGCCGGATAGCGGATTCGTAGTAGTCCCAGAGGACGATGTGATACTTCGCAAGCAGGGCCTGTTTCTGGGCATAGGCTATCGGCATCGGCTCTCCTTTAATGTGGCACAACACCTTCCAAATCCGGTTGGAATTGGAATAGTAGTATTGCCGATGCTCCAGTGATTCCCCACCAGGCAGTGTGCCCAGAATCAAGATTCTTGGTTCATCGCACAACAGTGGCGGGAAACCATAGGTTCTATGTATATGATTAAGCCCAATCTCCATCTTTTAGCATCAAACTGTTTTCCCTATTATGGTCTTGACCCGAAGAACTGCTATTCCCAGGCTCAGACCAGAACGTTAATGACTATTTTATTTTGGCTAACCCGTCTTGCAGTTGGGTAATCTGGCCAGTAAACTGCTCTTCCAGCTCCATAAACTGTTCGTCGGTCATAGCCTGGGCTGTCCCGATTTTATCTATAGCTGCAACCAGTTCTTCGTCATTGGCATCAAATACATTGAGGATGGTTTTGAAACTTTTATCGAAGATGAAGAGATAGTTCCCGATAGTTTTATTACCACCCTGCGTATTACACCTGAAACTATGGATGGCAGACCATCCGATAAATCCTGATGAAAGCGTATCGGCCATAGATTTGATCTGCTTCAAGTTTCTGACAGATGCCCTAGTGCCCTCAATCGAGGCAATGAGCTCTTCTATTGCTTTCTTACGAGCTTTATTATATTCCTTTGTGCTGTATGAGGACCAACCGCCGCTCCAAATATCCCTAGTACGAGATGCGTCTTCATATTCTTCATGATGCTCTTCTGCTTCTTTCTCTTTCTCTACCGAATCAAAGGCAAGAGCAAGAATCTGACTATTCATCATAGGCTGGTTATAAGCGCTATCTATAGATGTCTCTATTGGCTCATAACTCTCATAATCAAAGAGATTCTTGAACATGTAATCCTTGATTAATGCTGCTGCTTTCTGCTCATTTGATTTACAGGCAGAAAGCGAAACAATGGCGATGACCAGCAGGAGGGTGTATTGTAAGACCTTTTTCATGTTCATGTGTTTTTAATCATGCAACTATGGACGTCCAGATTAGTCCCAGTTCAGAATCTGTGTTGAGATCTCGTTCTCGTCACAATACTTGATGAGGCCATCGAAACCATTCTTATTGCCAAACAAGAGTTCGAACTGCTTCTTCCAGGACATTTTTTCGGCCTCAGGGAACGTCATCGAATTATCAATTTCCTCGGCTGAAACAAGAATCTCGGTAAAAGCATCTCCATCCTTAGCAACGAGGCTATAGTTAAACTCAGACTTGTTTACAAGGATTTGTCTATCAGCATCCTTATAGATGGCCGTGTAGTCGCGTAAATCCATCATGGCTATATCTGTTTTGGGGGTTATCTTGTATTACAAATGTCGTTTCTTTTTGCATCTGACGTAAATTGTCAGGCCTTCTTCAATGCGTCAAGGATCTTCTGCTTGAGTTCTGCCGGCAGTTCCTTCGTCTGCGGCTCTTCATCAGCCGGCGAAATGATTCCCAGGAGGATGCCGAGCTGCCAGTGCTGGTCGCGCTCAAGGCCGTTGAAGAGGGCTTCGTCGGTGGCGGTGGTCCAGGTGGGCGGATTGTTGCGGTGGGCGTATCGGCAGACATCCAAGACGGACTGGGCGAAGGACCGGACACTTTCCTCTGCGCCGGGGATATGCATGATGATCTTCCAGAAGGACAGCGGCAGGAAGACATTCGGCAGATAGGCCGCATTCAGGAACATAGGCGCAATCTCTTCGGGCTGATAGCCGGCAATGCCGCAGCCGATGGCGGTGACGAAGAACTTCAATTCTTTGTGCTGCCGGGCGAAGGAGGTGAAGCGCTGGACGGCCGGAGCGAGATTCTCCAGGCCTTCCATCGTCGGTATGGCGTAGGATTGGCCCTGCAGGCCTTCTCCTATACCCCAGACGGCTCCGTATTTCTCCTGAGCAACGCGTGCAGCGCCGCCCATATGTCGGCCCTGAAAATTGCTGCCAAAGACGAAGATTTCCCCATCGGCCAGGACATTGACCTGTGACGGAGTTATACGTTCAGGAAGAGTACCGGTGTTGCCTCCGCGGCTCCAGTACAGTTCTTCTTCGGTATAGACGTTCTGCATGGCCATCGGTCAGTCAGCCATTATCACCGACTCGCAGTGCTGGTTGAAGTCCTCGTCCTGCGTCGACATCTCAAGACCGCATACAGGGCACTTGAACGGAGTTTCCTCTTTGCGTTCTTCAGGGACGGGGTCAAGATTCGCTTCGCTCATCAGGATACCTTTAGTGACCTCAAACTTGTGGCCACACTTGGGGCATATTACTGTATAGATTGTTGCCATGTTATTATGTGTTTTGGTGTTAGATTGCAAATTTACGAAATTCTACTTACTTTTGCATCGTGCATCAAGAGTCTCCCCAGAGGAGCGCCAACCGAGCGAGCCAGACTGCCACGGTGGCAAAACGATGCGGATGTTCAATCAAAAAAAGTCTGTATCATGCAAGACAAGTACAATTTCTTCAGGCAGGGCGGACCTCGTCCTACCAAGGAGCAGATGCTCCACACCAAAGTGTTCTACCGCAACGCCGGCGTGATTTACGCCAGCTTCGATGAATGGAAGGACATCGACCGTTTCTACTTCATCCCCCTGTACCCGGAGATGGTTTATTGCATCGCCGGAAAAGCGATTGAGATGGCTCCTGATCCAGTTTGGCTTGGGTCATTCATACGTTGTAACATGGAGTATCCGGAATTATTCCAGGTAACTTGTCCGAAGTGCGAAAAAGCCATTTTCCCTTACCGGTATGTTGGCTCTCCGCTTAGTGGCCGTGTGGATCTGGAGTATGAATGCAAATGTGGCAAGAAGGGCTACGAGATGGTCACCGGATGGCGCCTTCGTGCTACTACACTTCGCGACCAGCTGGCCAGCGACAAACTCAGGCACTGCAAGTATGAGCTGCAGCATCAAAAAGGGGGGCCGGCAACAGTTCAGGACCTACTTAAGTATATCGGCCTGACTGACGATGAAATCGTAATCCCCAAAGAGGAACACAGAATCGCCCGCATAAAATTGGGCAAAGGTCGATGGGTAGAGTTTGACTCGGCTGGCGGATATGTCGTAGTGGACACTAAATCGAAAGCTCCCTCTCAATAAGAGGAAGAAGCTGGTCGTCGGCTGGGAGCCAATTGACACTGCGAAGGTCATCAACTCCCAGCCAGCGGGCGGCCTCGTGCTCATTCAGATGCAGTGCGTCATTCAGCAGGGAGCACATATAGCAGTGCATCGTGAGGTGAAACTTAGGATAGTCCCATTCAATTGTCGTAAGGAATTTATCGACACTGATTTCAGTGTCCAGTTCCTCTCGTATCTCGCGCCGGAGTGCCTGGATGGGGCTTTCGCCCGGCTCGACCTTACCACCTGGGGCCTCCCAATAGTCTTTCCATTCACCGTAGCCCCGCTGGGTGGCGAATATCTTGTCATCCTTGCGGATGATGGCTGCAACTACTTCTATCGTCTTCATAAGGATTCTTCTGTAATCTGTTCGGCTTTCTTTGCGTAGCGGCGGAGGCTTTTTGGCAGATTCAGTTCTGCTTCGACCTGGGCGAGGATTTCACGATGCTTTCTGGCCTGTTCTCGGGCGTATTCACGGCTCTCGCGGCGGAGGGCGGTCCATTTGTCGTATTTGGCCTTTGCGGCCCGTAAATCGGACTCTATGCGGGCAATGGTGGCATCGCGGTTCTTCTTCGACAGTTCGCACTCCCAGACGGTGATGACTGTCCAGGAAAGTGTATCGAGGCGCTGAGCATTGATTTCGTCGCGGGCGATGTTCTGGGCAACCTTCTCGCGCCAGAATTCTTCGTTTGTCTTGGGAACGGTAAACTTAGAGCAGCCTTTATGGCCGTGCCAGAAGCAGCCGTTGATGAAGATGACAGCGCGGTACTTGGGCAGCACGAGGTCGGGCCTGCCGGGCAGGCGCTTGTCATTGAGCCGATACCGGTAACCTCTGTGCCACAACTCGGCCCTCACAATCTTCTCCGGAGTCGTGTTCTTGGAGTGAACTTGTGACATGATGAATGACCGCTGTGGAGAGACCGCGCTCACGGCTTCAGGGGTATAGGATCATCAATACTGCCGCCAATGACATAGTCCTTGATTTCATCGTGGACGAATTTGTAGTCTTTTTTACCCGTTTCGGTTTTCTTTTCAAAGGCGAGGATGATGTCCTTAGAGTCCTCGTCCTCTTTGTAGGCCTTTCCTTCAAGAGTGCGGCGAAATACTTTGGTGAACGGCCATTTGTCTATCAGGCCATTTTGGGAGGAGACAGGATAATCCATCGGCTCTATCTTGAAGAAATTATAGGTCTCGTTAAGGAAATCGATCATGTCTTCCCGAATGGTTTTGTGGAGACTGTCAGTCCAGCAGTCTTCATAAGCGCCGTAAGCTGCAATAAGAAAAATGAGGTTGATTTCATACTCTCTTAGCAGGAGTGTGTCACGATCAAACAGACGATCTTCAAAATGTCTGTTAGGCTCGTATTCCCATGATGCGGCAGCAAAAGAATGCTGCGTAAAATCGAGGTTGCCTGCTTCTATCTTCGGGCAGATGAAGAAGTTGGGCGTGACGTTATACCCTTCCGTATCCTTGTCTCGGTAGCGGATGGCGTCAGGATTCTTCTTGTGATGGATATAATACTGATCTATATTGTACTGGATAGCATTACGGGCATAAGTGAACTGCTTGTAAAGAGCGACATCTTCTGCATGGTTGGCGTCAGGATAGTATTTGCTGTCACCGATGTAGTAGATGGTGTGCTTCGAACCAACGAGGGATTTGTAAAGGAAAAGATGGTCAACCAGTTTCCCGTCCTTCTGGTTCTTCAAGCGCTCAAGTTTGTCAGAGTTGCTAATGAGAGCATCAACCATCCTTTCGAAGACCTTGTGGAATTGCTTGGTTACAAGGCACTCTTTTATGGGATCTTTGTCGTCTCGGCTGATGTTGCAATCGAAAAACGCGTCCAAAAGAGCCCATAACTCCAAAAGGTCATCTCGGAAGTATTTCCCCTTCATGTCGCGCATCCGGCGCTTGCCTACGCCCGTATCCAGATAGTTCTGAATCTCCGAGCGGGTTTTAAGCGGGTAATTGATCTCACCGTAGTTGATACGGAAATGGAACTTCTCCTTGAGGTATCTGAGAACAGAGTAGTAAAGGACAATAAGCTCCTCATCGATGTTGATGGCTTTGTCCTTGATGCGGAGATCAAGATAATACGGTTTGCCACCCTTGATGAACGGATGTTGCTGAATGGTTTTAGACCAGTCAACCGCGGCACGGCCCGAGTTGTTTATCTTGCTAATCTGCGTGAATAGGTTTCGATGGTCGGAGAGGAAGTCAATAAGATGAATGGCTGTACTTAGAAAATCACGGTCATATGCCCCGTGATCTGGGGCGCGGTAGTACAGCTCATCTTTCTGAATCTCCGTTTTCTCCTTTTCCCGCTCTTCACGGTATCGAGACATTGCGCGGAAGAGCCAAAGACTTAATTCTGGCAAAAAGGTTTCCTGGCCGCGCTGTGAAAGAATATTCTTTTCTGGGTCTGAATCGAATACTTTTTCCGGCTTGACTCCGGGCATACCAAGCAACGTCAGACCCTCCTCAGGATGGGCCGTATCGTTCTTTAAGAAGTTTTTGGGAAGAATGAAGACCGGTTCTCCACCGCCCTCCATGGATACAAACAAATAACCGATATGCTCTACATACCACCCTTTTCTATCGCGCTGAACCGGCACAACATATTTATCGGGATCTTCAACTTTGATCTTGTCGAAGACCGATTTGTCAGGGTAATAGTATCCTTCGAAATAGACGAGCATCGGGCTTATATATTATTCCTGGTTCTGAGCGGGTAAGTGGGTAAGGCCCAGTTTCTTGGTGATGAAACCCTCAAGCAAATCAACAGGGGCTGTGTAATCTTTGGTGTCATCCTCGTAACGTCCTTTCCCGTAAAGCTCGGCAAAAGTGAAAACGTTCTTATTCCCTTCGGCATCGTCGCTGCGCATAAAGTATAACGGAGAAATGCGACTGGCGGAGTAGAGATCCTTGCACACGTCATTCCAGAGGTAGAACATTACCTTGTTCTTGAAATCTTCCTCGGAAATGTCGCCTTTGATGAAGAATTCGCCCATCTGCTTATCCTCGCTGTCCGTAGCCTTGCGAATGAGGGGGTTGACTTTTTCGAGGAATTTGACCCATGAATACTCCTTTCCTTTAACTCTGAAAGTGTATTTTTGGGCAATCTCTTGCTGGAGGTTAATCGGAATGTACTCCATCGACCAGCGCCTCTTGAAAGCTGAATCCATTGGGAACAAACTCTGGTCAGAGGTATTCATTGTGGCCAGAATATGAAGGTTCTCAGGCAATCTAATTGTATTACCCGGAATGCCTTCCTTATTCAGATAATTGATTAGCTCTGTATCAGGGACGACCGGGAATTCTGAAACACCACCTTTGCGGTCAAGCAACTGGAAAAGGTCTCCGAAAATCTGCGCACAATTACCACGATTGATTTCTTCAATAATTAGGTACACATTCTTTTCGTCACTCGATAAAGTTTTGTCCTTCTTTGAGTTATAGGCTCGAATATAAGCTTTTGTAAATACCTGTGGAACAAAAGAATAGCCCAGTTCTTTTTCCTCCTTTTGGTTTTCAGTCTTCTCCTTGACCACTTCCATGACGGGCTTATATGAGCCTACAAATGTAGCATAATCATAGTCTGGATGGAAGGTGGTACGGAATATATTGCTCGGCTTGCCGATCCGCTCCTCTTTCGTATCGGGCGTGTCGATTTTCTTTCCCTTGTCGTCAAAATATACAGCGAGTTCACCGTCAACTCCTTCAATTTCTTCCTTGATCTTGAAGGACTTTCCGGTTCCGGGACAACCGTAATAAATCTTCTGCATCGTCCCATCGGGGCTGTAAATCTTTCGCTTCTTGGGTGTCTCTGTATTCTTGATACGCAAGCGCATTATTCGCGCTGCATAGCGATTAAAGACATCGGATGAGATGTGCAGCCTTCCATCGGATGCGTCCGTAAGGAAGCCTAAAGACACCCAGAAGGGAATGAATTTGGCGTCAGTATATGTCACAGCCGTATCGGGAATGTCTTCTTGTTTCTTTCTGTAATACGCCACTTTAGACAGCGCGTTGGAAAGGTCACATCCATTCTCGTCCATGAATTCGAGGATGTAATAGTATTCCTTCCTCTTGATGCCTCCAAGAATCACCGAACTAATCAATAGAATATTCGGGGCCTCCAGATCGGAATCCGAATTCTCGCAGCCACTATTGTTCCGCCCGAAAGTCATACTTTCCAAGGCGTTGATAAACAAAGAGTATATCTTGTCCTTGTCATTGGCAACGAGGGCCTCATACATTTCAATTCCGCTTGGAGTGATTCTACGCAGGGCTTTGGAACGGGTTTCAGAGATTTCCATAAAACCGAAATACAAAGGAAGCTGAGCATCCTTCGTATAATCGGAATTATCGTTCTTGGGGGTACTGTGCCCCAGAGCATTGGCCGCATGATACTCCTGGTATAAATACAATGTAAAACCATCTATACCTTGCTTGGCGTGACCATTTTCCACCCAGCCGTTGTTGACGTCCTTTCTATCGTAGCATACTTTCAGAGGAGTTTGAAACTCGGATACGAGCCCTGTATGCTTAGGCATGATAAGACTTCCCATAACTATATTTTTGATAAGAGTTCTTCAACTATTACTTTGATCAATCTTGAAGGAATGCCTTCACCGATGACCTTTCGTATCAAATTCTCGTTTGCCCATTCAGGTATAGGCCAATCGAGAGGCAGAGAGGATACAATCATAACTTCGTATATCGTTAGGACGCGGGGATTTGTGTATAAGACCTCGCCATTAACGGTATATGGCCTGCCTGGATGAACGCAGGCAAGGGAAGAAATGACTCCATTGTTCTGGGTCAAAGCACGGCAAGGTGTATTCCACGCCAAGCGGCGATATTGATTGTAGTGGGCGGATACCCTGGTCCCATCTGTCTTGCGAGGATAGTGTACTGGATTGAAAATAGCCGAATCATTGGTCGGAGTATGCATCATCCACTCGACCAGTCGCCATGAGTGGACAGGGGGCCTATGCCATTTCGAAACGGCTGCAGCAGCAGCTTTCTTGCGTTCGAAATCGGGGAAATGAGCCAGGGTGACATCATAGCCATCACGTAGATAGGGATCTACGTCTGGCAAATTCCCAATGGCGTCTTCAAGGGTGACGATAGGTGTCCTTGCCGGGAATTCCCAAGTGATATTTTTGTCCTTCCGTACAAGCAGATAGATATTCCTTAAACGCATCTGCGGAATGGAATAATCCATCGCCCTGACTTTTGATTGAGAATTGAAGACGTAATCTTCACCCAGCACACCCTTCAGGTATTCGGGAATAAGCATTTCTTTGCCGTCAACCTTGATCTTGGTCGTCAAAATCGTCGTGACGTTCTCAATGAGCACGAATTCCGGTTTCAGCCGCAGAATTACGTCAACCGCATAATAAATAAGTTGGTTGCGCACATCGTCCTTATCCATTTTGCCCACACGGCTCATTCCCTGACAGGGAGGGGTGGCCATGATGAAGTTAACTTTCTTCTTCTTTGCCTCGTTGACGATAGCCGTGCGAAGCTTGTCGTCGGTAATATCTCCAGTGACCATGTGCGTTTCTGGATACACGTCCTGATAGAACCGCGCACGTTCTGGTAGAAGTTCGTTGGCCACGAGCATATCGACGCCAATTTCTTTCAGATAAGCTTCTGCAATGCCCACATTGGCGAACAGGGAGAGTCCTCTAAGTTTTGCTCGTTTAGCCATTTTGAATCTGTTCAAATATCTTTCGTATCAGGAGCGAAGGAACGCCTTCGCCAATGATATGCCTTAAATACTGCTTGCTCACGGTTGTAGGGATGGGCCAATCGTCCGGGATACTCATTATCCGCATCAGTTCATATACCGTGAAGACACGAGGATCTGAGTAGATGTCGTCGCCGTTGGCGTCTTTCCCGAGATAGCGACCCGGGTGTACACTATTCTGCGTGGAGATCTGGTTGTTGCTCATTGCGATAGTGTAGGCCGGGACATCCCACCTCTGTCTCGAGTAGGTATTGTGAAATCCCTTGACTATCTCGCCGTTTTTCTTCCTCGGCTTGTACTTTTCATTGTCAAATGCTGAGCAGCCGGTAGGCGTGTGCTGCATAGTTATGACTTGACGAAGAATATGGTGGGGCGGTACATGCCAGGGTGAAATCTTCAGTGCGGCCTTTTCCCTTTTCTTGTAGTTGGGGAAGACCTTGAGCATCTCTTCCTCCGAAACATCGTAAACAAAGGGATCGAGTATAGGAAGGTCTCCGATAGCATCCTCGAGAGTCTTGACATCGGGTTCGGATTCGGGCATATTCCATTTGTGAGCGACCCGCCGTCTGGTCCCTAAGAGAATCATTCTCGAACGAGACTGTGGAACGCCATAATCCTGCGTGTCAATAATGTTGAAAGACATGGAATAGGTTGTCCTGAGCAACTCTTTGATCACATCGGGGATAAGACGTTTCTCTTCGTTGTATTTGATGTATGTCGTCATAAACCCGGGAACGTTTTCAAAAATGAAATAATCGGGCTTGACATCCTTTATCAGTTGAACGGCATAAAGAAACAATTCATTCCTTACGTCGAACTCGTCTTGTTTACCTGCCGTGCTCATTCCCTGGCAAGGAGGGGTTGCCATTATAACGTCTATCTTTTGCTTCTCACATGCTTTACGAATGCTGGAATATACTTTCTTGTCAGTGATGTCCCCGCATATCATGTTGGTGTTAGGATAGATCTGCCTATATATATCAACCCGTCTGGGCTCCAGTTCGTTAGCCACAACAACATCGAAGCCGAGGCTCTTCAAATAAGCCTCACCTATACCAATGTTGGCGAATAGCGATACTACATTCATATAAAAATCTCCCGAAAGTGCTTGATTTGCTGTTAAAACTAACAAATATACGCATTTTCCTCCGATTATAAAATTTAAAGTGTCCGCCGTACACTCAACTTACAATAAATCAAGCAAAAAGGAAAACCCCGAACTGCCGCCCGGGGCTCCTTTCAGCTACAGTTTCTTGTATTCGCCGTGCTTCACTTGCTTGACCTCGCCGGCCTGGATTGCCCGCGCGACCTGTCGCCTTACCGTTCGCAACGTCTTGCCGATTTTCCGAGCCACGTCCTTCATATCGTCCGTCTTGAAATAACCCGGCAGAGCCGCCAGAATCGTCTTCCTGGTTGCGGCAGAGTAAGAATCGGCCACGGCGATTCCCTCCGGTCGCTCCCGGTCAAGAACGTTGAAAATGTAGTCGTTGTGGACCGAAATCACGCGGATGATCTCCAGGGTGGCATCGAAGTCAACGTCCGCACATCCAACTATTTCCCTCACGTCACCGGAATCCATCATTCGCAGCGCCGTAAGCACCATCGCAACCCGCAGGAAGCACCAGGCCAAGCGGTGGGAGCTGGCAGAATAGCGGTCGCCATTGACATCCTGCATCCGCTGCTTCTCGGCCTTGAAGAAATCGTTGAACTTTCCAATCTGCGGGAGCGAGAGACTGAACCGGATCGTTGGCGTGTCCTCCAAAGTCTTGGCGAAGGCGCAGAACCTGGCACCGATGGCGTTAAAGGTATCCTCCAGCGGAGCATCGCTGCCATAGGAATCGAAACCGTCCATCCACTCGGGCGTGGCGTTGATGCAGAAAAACATGAACCGTGAAAGGAGCCCGTTTTCGGCATCTCTGATGAGCGATTTCACTTGCTCCGGCGTGCCCGACAAAACCGTGGAAAGGCGCGGATTGTCGATTTCCTTCTCTTCTCCGTCGTCTCCGCGGCGCAAATACCCGAAACTCTCGTGGGCAAAGGCCTTGCGGAACGAATCGCTGTAGTTGCCGAAATCGCTGGAGAACGAATTGACCACGGTGTCGCCCTCGGTCTCAAACATCAGTAGGTTGCCGTTCTCCGCCATTGCTTGCGCGAACGAGGTGGCGGAACTGTTGGCCGG
The DNA here is from genome assembly GCA_017695065.1 of Candidatus Cryptobacteroides excrementipullorum. Classification (GTDB taxonomy): domain Bacteria; phylum Bacteroidota; class Bacteroidia; order Bacteroidales; family UBA932; genus Cryptobacteroides; species Cryptobacteroides excrementipullorum. The sequence continues at coordinate 53,056 of JADILZ010000041.1, read as the reverse complement.
AACACGAAGCATTTGGATGGGAGGTTTCTCCGGCGGGTCGATGTTCTCACCTTTTTTCTGACGTTTGTAACGGGCGTATTCCTTGCGGTATTCGTCTTTGGCCGTATTCCAGCGCTCCAACTTCTCCTTGTGAATGGGCATGACCAGCCGCAGGCAGAAGTCGAGCTTTCCCTTGCCAGCACCTGCGGGACCGGGAACAAACAAATACATATTGGGATAAATGGTCTTGCCGAAATACACGGTTCTGAAGGGCAGCAGGGCTGAACTGATTGTTGCGATGCTTCCGATGAGAACAAGGCTGCGTTCCTGGTCGGTAATCATCAGATCCGTGACTTCTTTGAGCAGGCTGGGAAGAGACGGGAAGATGGACTCGGGGAACACCGGCAAGAGCGGCATTTCTTCTGGGTCATCTTCCAAAAGGGACAAAGGGACATTTTTGTCACTTTGACCTTTTTTGCGTGGTATGTCGTGGCTCGTTCCCGGCGCGTTCGCGGGTCGTTCGAGGGTAACACCCTGATTTTTCGCAAGATAGAAGAGGGTACTTATATCCGTCCTGCCGGAGTCTGATTTCAGGCACTCGGTGTACTTAGTGTCACTTTCGGCCTGGTCATACCCCGGGTAGAGGGAGCTGATGGCGTGGAAGTATCCACGCCCGGATTCACCGAACTCTCCGGCCAGGGCAAAGCCCACCTTGAGCCAGTCGTTGTAGTCGGCGGTGATGTCCGTACCGGCGGCTTTCAGAGCGGCGATTAGGGCTTTCACCCGGGCTCCGGTGTCCGTGGAGGGCACCGGGGCGGAGGGATGGTTGACAGGAGCCTGGGCCTGCTGGGAGGAGGGCTTATCGCCCTCACTCAGCAGATCCATCAAGAAATCTTGTGATGTCGTATTCATAATTGTCTTCGAGGTAAAACGGGTTGAGGAATGCGTCCGGGTCGTGCGGCAGGAAGCATGCACGGCAGACGTCTTTGCCGGAAGGGTCTGCTTCGTAGCCGTAGGCATGACGGACATAGTTACTGAGAATGGTGAAGAACTCGCCGTAGGTGAAGGGCGTTCCGTCGGGCTTTTTGGCATCGGGCGGAAGCGCTACGAACCATTTGACGCCATCACCGGAAGGAGAACGGAAGGCCAGGATGGTCTCGAAATTCTCTTCGTTGGCCAGCAGGAGCACCAGGCCTTCTGGGTCGGAAATGTGGTCGAAGTCGATGACCATGTAGCCGCTGGCCTTGACCAGGTCGGACTCTTTCCGGCTGTGGAAGATTCCTCCAGGCGTCACGTAATCAAAGTTCTGGGACTTGAACCTGCTACGTTCCTTCGGGTCTTTGATGCAGCGGAGTGTCTCGGTATTGGCTTTCGCATAGTCGCTCACCAAATACTTATAGACATCCTGCGGGGATGCATCGCGACAGGGTCGCGTGTTGCGGATGGGCCGGCGGAAAAAGCTCATCCTGGGACAGGGCGCGACTTCCGGCGCTTTGGGCTTCGGTTCCGGCACCTGCTCGGGCTCAGGCTCTTTGAAGAAGGGCTTGCGCGGTTCCTTGACGTAGAGTTCTTCCGCCAGGCGGGCAATGAGCTGCTCCAGGGAGAGGTCTTCCCCGCGATGGTGGTAGTAGGCCATAGCCAGGGCGATGGCATCGCCGTCCAGCATCTGGCCATCGGGATAGTGATACCGGGCGCGGTACTCGGCCATCTTGGTGCCCTCAATGGGAATGCGGTCCAGGGTTACCTGGATGATGCTGCCATCGGCCCAAACCGGATCGGGGCATTCGCCGCAGTCCTGGCCTTTGACGTGCATGATGTGGTCCGGGAATTCCTTGCGGATGAGGTGCTGGATGATATCGGCACCTCCGAGGGTCTTGGAGAGGAGGTATTCCTTAGTCATGGGGCAGGTCCTCCAGATCAATGATGTTACCGATGCGTTCGCGCTCTTCGTCCGTTAGCTCGTCGGGGGTCATGTAACCCTGCTGGAGCATCAGAATCTGGACGAAGGGACAGCGGCGAAACAGCTGGACATACGGGTCGTTGGGGTCGTTGAGGATGAGTCGGTGCATAAGCTCACTTCCTTTCATTGGCTTTCTCATACCCTGCCTCCTTTTTTGCTGATGAGTTCGGCGATGTCGGAGAGCCGGTAACGGTTCTGGACACCTACTTTTACGGGCGTGAGGAGTCCGCTCTGCGCCATGCGCCACAAGGTGGTGTTGGAGACGCTGAGCTTGCGGCAGGCTTCCTCGCAGGTGAGGAGTTCGTCCTGCTGCGCAGCGGGTACGGGGGCCTGGGCGCCGTGGGCGGCGATGTAGTCCAGGATCTCGCCGGTCAGCGTTCGACCGGCTTTGAGAAGGTCATCGAGCTTGATCTGGACGGTAAGGCCCGGATACTGCTCGGCGAGGGAGATTAAATCTTGCGTCATAATGCTTAGATTTAATGGTTAAGCCACCCGCGAAGCAGTAAAAGCGGTTGCCATTGAAGGCAGTGGCTACATCGTCCGGAACGACTGCTTTACTTCCGTTTCCATCGTAATGCATGACAAATGTAAGGCGTTGAAAAACGGGCTTGAAATTCCCAAAAAATCTTTTTTCAAGTATTTTGACGCAAAAAATAACCGCTTGATAGCAAGCGGTTTACAAAGGTTTTGCCCAAAGTTTCCAAAAATGGAATTTGGGTCAGTTCCCAACTGTGGATTTCAAAATGTCCTCGGCTTTGGGTTTGTACTTTTCAAGGGAGGGTTTGCCGCCCCTCAAGATGGACTTGTCGCCGTAGGTATGGCAGGACTTGGGGTCTAAGCCGAGGGAATGGAAGACGGTTTCGCGGACGGAGTTGAGCTTGCCCGGGATGGGGCTCTTGTATGCCTTCCGGTTGCGCAGCAGGAGAATGACGGTCATCACCACCAGGTGGGGCTTCTTTTCGGTGGTATCGGCAATGACGTTCTGCAGGGCGACGTACAGGTCTTTTTTCTGCTCCAGGGAGAAAATGTCCTTGACGAAGACGGAGCAGAACTGGGTGAAGAGCATCTTGTCTTCTTCTTCCCGCTGGCTGAGTTCCTCCGGACTGAGCGCCAGGACGTAGTGAACCGGGGCGAGGTCTCTCCCTGTATTGCCGAAAGGAGCGGCGTTATGGGCCTGCCGGATGGTCCGTGCGAATCGGCATACATTCTCCAGGAGCGTGGCCTGCTGGTGTAGGCCGAGTTCCGTGAATTCGTCGGCCACGGCCTGAATCGGCTCTATCTGGACGAACTGGAACTGATGGGCCAGCTGTGTGTCTCCGGTGACGGTGAGGTTGTCGGAGAAGATGGTCATGTTGTCGCTGGTCAGAAGGGCATCGCCGGGAAGCGGGTCTTCGTCGCCCATTACGGGGATGATGTAGCGCATCACGGAGTTGAAGATCTCCTGGATGGTTTTGGGCATCATCCTCAGCGGCAGTTTCGCGTCCTTGACGTGCTTGGCTTCTTCGCGGTAGTCGTGGGTCTCCAGCAGCGGCAGGACTTCGTTTGCCGCCGCTGAGAGGGCCTTCAGGGAGTTGAATATCGGATTCATATCTTTAATCGAGCAGGTCAGTCATTTCCTTGATCATATCATCGTCGATGTCGCGGTAGCGGGCGAAGGCACGGGAGCCCTCGCAGTGGCCGGAGAGTTTTCCGACGAGGTTGGGGTCTTTTACTTTCTTGTAGAGGTTGCCGATGAAGGTACGGCGGGCCATGTGGGAGCTGGCTACGTCACAAATGGGGTGCTGCTCGGAGGCTCCGGTCTTTGGATTGATTGTGGTGACCACGCGGTCGATACCGGCTTCATGCAGCCCTTCCCGGATGGAGGTGTTAAGCTTCCAGTTATGCATACGGGGGAAGAGGTGCTCCGGATCTTCGCCCTTGTGGCGCTTCATAATCTCAATGGCGGTGGGGGCCAGATAGACCTTGACGGTGCGCTGGCGGTCTTTCTTGGTCTTCTCCGGAATGTATTGTACGGAGAGTCCGTTGGGGCTCTTGACGATGTTTTCCGGAGTGAGGTTGAACAGGTCACTGATACGGCAGCCTACGTAGCACTGGAAGACGAATATGTCGCGGGCAAGAGCAAGCTCTTCGTCATCCAGCTTTGCTTTGTAATAGATGTCTCTTTCCTCGGTGGTGAGGTAGTAGGGCGTGCCATAATTCTGGGAGCCTGTGGAGTATTGTTTGAAGGGATTGTTGGTGGTGTAACCCATGTCCAGCAGCCAGTGCCAGTAGGCACGGATAGCCTTCATATAATAAACGATGGAATTCTCACTCCTTCCAAGCGGGGCGCGACCGTGGACGGTGTGCGTCCAGGTGTATTCGTAGCGCGGAACCGGCTTGAATTTGCGGTGAAAGTATTTTCCGGTGACGGTGAAGAGGGTATGTTCGGTGCGCATGAACTCTTCGATGGCGGAGAGATCTTCCGGGGTCATGGTGTCCAGCATCAGGCGTTTGCCGGAGTACATCTCGTATCTATAGACAATCTGGAAGATGATGCCGTAGTTTTCCTCTCTCTTTTTTGACAGTTTGGTGTATTTGAGATAATCGGCCGTTTTGTCCTGGAAGGCAAGGGCGGTGTCTTCATCTTCTATGTATTTCTCCGGATAGAGGTAGCGGTCGATGGTATCCTGCAGCCAGTCTTGGGTGAAGTCCTCTACGGGGATGCTGTTGCCTTTGTCGATGACGTGGGCACTTATGAGGTCCACCTGGGATTTGGCATCAAGGGCTTCCTGGATTTCCGGGGTGATGACACGGGCTTTGATGACGATTTTTCCATCCACGAAGAATTTGGGAAGGATGAAGGTGCGGGAGTGGCCGCGAAGGGCCACCGCACGAGTATTGCGGTAGCGGAGGAGGACTTCCGCCTTGCCGGTGTCTTTGTTCGTCTTGGACGAAAGAGTGAGCGTCACTGATGCCATAATCCAGTCTATTTTTTCTACTACAAAGGTACAAAATAGCGGGGACAAAAACAATTATTTTTGTCCCCATAATGGCTAGCTATTGAAATTTGTTGTAAGAGGTAGATTTGGAATTAGCGGCTTGTAGGCGTTGATTAGTAGGTAGTTATGCAATAATTAGCCTTCCAAATCATTTCAACGACTTGCTCTTACTTTCAAGTGGGACTTTCCCGCCGGGGAATTCCCACATATCCTTGAATTCACCGTATCCTCGCTGTGTCGCGAAAATCCTGTTGCCGTCCTTTATCACGGCGGCTACCACCTCTATCTGTTTCATAGGATAACCTCTGTACAACGATTTACTTGCCCTTCACGGCGTCCGGGGTCCAGTTGCCGAAGAAGCGGAGGACTTTGGCGCGGTCATAGCTCTTGTCCTTTTCCAGAAGGCCGGAATCCTGGATGTGGAGGACATTACCGCCCGCGTCCAGGACCACGAAGACAGGGAAACCGAAGCGGGCTGGGTTACCCAGACGTTTCATCATCGCGGCAGTCTCAGCAGAGTTGCCGGACGATTTGCGCGGGTTGTAATTCACGTGGATGTAAACGAAATTATTGTCTATCAGCTCGCTTATCTCAACGTCCTTTGTGATGAAATCAGCGAAGCGCAGGCACCACGGGCACCAGTTCCCGCCCACCTGGCAGACAACGAACTTGCCCTCGGCTCCTGCCTTCTGAAGAGCGTTGTCTATCTGCTCCATCGGGTCGATGCTTTCATCATACACTTTTTTCAGGCTCTCCTGGGCGAATGCAGGCAATGCGATGAGTGCGGAGAGCAGGATTACAAGAATTTTTTTCATTTCTTTGATTGTTCAAGCGTCGTAATGACGGATTAATTTATTTAAAAAACTTTTATAATTAATCACTTATCTATTTCAGCAATACTGAAGTACGGTTATGGTCCGACCATACCCTCATAAGCTCCAGGTAGTCCGGATATACGTCAGGACTGATCTGCGGGCCGGACAGTTTCAGGGTGCGGGTCACCACTGCGCAGCCGTCCTCCTCCTTGACGGAAATCTCGAGAAATCCGGCATCATTGCTGATTTCCAGGGTCGTCTCCGGAGTGCACAAGGTCTTGTCCCCGAGGGAGATGCGGTACGTGTACGACTCGTCATACGCAGCCGGCAGGGTAAGGGTGATGTCACGCGCGCTTCCTCCGTACAGCCAAGTGTCATGGGCCGCTCCGAACGGGCAGTCCGGCAGATGGACTATCATATACTCCCCTGCCCTTTCCGCATCATGTCCTGAAGACCATGCAAACGAGGAGGACTTCCCTGAGCGTGTAACGGCAGCGTCACTGTCCCCTGATGTAATCATCCCTGCAGCTGTGCCCTCCGGATCAAGGAAAAAGTCGGATACGGACACCTCGCTCCTTACTGAAACCCTGTCCCCCTCAAGTGTCATATCGTATATGCCTGTAATCGCAGCATCCTGATATGCAGGAGGTTCCACCTCTCCTGCAGACAGGTCCAATGCAGGGCAGTACTGCCTCAGCAGGGCTATCCTGCGTGTGGCCTGTGTCGAAGGGCCGAGCATATATTCCCGCCCGTCTGCTTCAGTACGGACATACAGAGACAGGCCGGCAAGCCCAGCCCCAGCCGTATCCGGCCTGGCATAGGCCGCGCATACATCAGCCTCCAGCCCCGCGGCTTCAAGAAGCCCCTGGAGCACATTTACCAGCTCGGCATCTGTGCCGTATGCAGAGCCAGCCACCTCTTCCGCCGGGCGTATCCTGTAGCCGCATGTCCCCAGCCCGAGAGGTATGTGGGCATATCCGTTGCGGATATGGGCATATATGGCTTTCAGCTTTCCTGTATCGTCAGAGGCGTCCCGGGTGATTTCCGCTGCAAGTGACTTCAGGACAGGGCTGCTCTCCCCATCGTCAAGCTGTCTGGAAACTATGCCTGCCACAGCACCTAAAGAAGCAAGGGTATTGGCTTCAAAATACGGAGAATCAAAGTGATATGTATCCGGAAGACGAGAGGCGGCCTTCACATTGCGCAGCTTCCATGTCAAGGTCCTGAGACCTGCGGAAGAGTCTTCGGAAGGCTTCGTCCTGAGGTCTGATAGGCTGTAATCCAGGGCAGTCCCCTCCGGTACTGATACCGAGAGCGTATATTCCCTCACAGGGGAAGACTGCTCCACAGGCCCGGATATGTCAAGTCCCGGGAGATACCCGGCCTTGCTCGTGACGGTATAGTCCAGGACAATGGTCGCACCAAGCTCCAGTCCTGTATGGACTACGACCATCTCTTTCAGACGGTTGTATGCAGGAGCGCCGGCAGCGGCCGCGGGGAGGACTTCCACAAAGGCGTTGGGCGGGGTCTCCACTATGGTCCCGTCCTTGCGGACAGTATAGGAGGAATTAATATTCAGTGTCTGGTATTCAGGGTCATATACGATAAAACTCTCTCCATACGTACTGTTCATGGCGGTATGGGTGAAAAGTGTCAGCTCCATGCTGAAGCGGTATTCCTGACTGCCGTCAGGATTCAGTGTCCAGGCTTTTGACAGCTTCCTGTATTCCGCCTCGGAAGCCGGAGCGGCGTCCGCGTACAGAGCAGCCAAAGTCAGCAGGATGGCGGCTGCCATGATCTTATATATGATATGTTTCATAATCCTGTCAGTTCTGTTTCAGTATGATATAATCTCCATAAGACTTGTGCGTATCCACGGCTTCACGGAAGTTGTCCCAGTCAGCGGCCTCATACACACGCTTTTTCAGGGCGAGTCTCTGATGAAGCGCCACTGTTCCGCCTGAGGATGTAAGGGAACCCTCGAAATCAGCCGCCACGCCTGTCATGTTGTCAGACCTCGGTGCAGTCTCCATCACATATCCGTCCGGAAGCTGTACAGTCTCGTCCAGTTCCACCAGGCGTGAGCACGAATCCTTGAACCCGTACCTGCGCTCCTCCTTGCCGGTATCTATGCGGAGGTATGATTTCACCTGGTTGTAAAGGTTGTTCATTACCATCGGCTTGAAAAGAAGCTCTCCGTCACCCTTCAGCGCATAGCCCGGGATTTCATACCGGAAAGTGATCTTTATCGGAGCGGCCTGGTAGTCTTTGGGGTCTTTCCCCCAGTCCACACCGAGAAGCCTCGCATTGGGAGAGACAGCAAGAAGCTGGCTCTCCATGGAGCGTTTCCAGTCGCTCTGCCAACCTGTGGTGAAGATGCGGCGTATGTTGCTGTCGGACTGGCCCTCAGCCGATATCGTGAACGTACCTGTGAGAATACCGTCGGCGGAAAGCCTGTTGTCGGCCTTGATGCGGACATAGTGGTTTTCCGGAGCCGAAACAGGAGTCATGCACAGGTCAGAGCCCTCAGGGACACCCGGCAGGTAGTTCTGCTGCTGCTCGGCGCTGCTCCACAGCTCCCTGCAGAACGGCACCCACGTAGGGTCGAGCGGCATATAAGTCCCGTCCGAGAGCTTGACCACGGCGACACAGTGGTTGAAATGGTCGGCTGGAATGGACTCCACACGGCTTCCTGCCATTGTCATCGCAGGATAGGCCTCGAACCCGGCCATCCTCAGGAACGAAATCAGCGTCCCGGCTATGTCCTTGCATACACCGCATCGGTCAGTGAAGTTCATTTCTGTCTTGTGCAGGGTATAGCCCTCTCCCTTGCCCATAGTGATGCCGGCATACCGGATATTGTCGGCCACCCAGTGCGTAAGGACGGATATCTTCTCCATCTCGGTCTTCTTCCCCCTGATCAGCCAGTCCACTTTCGCCTGAGCCTCAGGAGTAGGCTCGAAACTTCCGTAGTCCTCATTGACTTTATTGAACCACAACGACTTGTCCTTCCAGCTCGAGGTGGATGACATCATCAGCTTCGGGGCAGCATCGTAAAGATCCACCATATTGGGCTCCCTCCTGAACGGGAGAATCCCGTCCTTGGAGAACGTGTATATCCTGCAGCCGTCCCCGAAACGTACTGAAGAAGTGCACTCTCCCTGATAGAACTGGAACTGCATTTCCTTAGACATCGGGACAGACACCCGGTAAACCTTGCGTACCGTCGGATCGGACACCCAGAAAGGCACTATGTCATAGAACTGCCCGCGCATCGGAGGGATGAAACGGGAGTCGTCCTGACCGTCTGACAGGAGGGCGTATGTGAACCCTTTCTTTGAAATCTCGTATTCGACCACATCACCCGGCTCCAGCCTTCCCAGGTCGAGCATTATCTGCCTCGCGCCCCAGTATATAGCCCTTGCCGGAGCGGCATAGTCATACGCAGCCTCTTCTATGTCAATGTTTTCCGCCGTCCCGTCAGCCTTGTGGACAGTAGCGTGCCGGAACTCGGCAAAAGCCGTAAGAGGATCATAATCATACCTTACCACATGGTTGGCCACAGCACCTGCCTCGGTCTGCACCTTGAATTTTCTGTGGATAGTGAAGCTACCGGATCCGGTCTCGGACACCTGGACCGCTGTGCTGTCGAGCAGCACCACACAGTCAGCGCCTGCGAATTCCGGACTGGAGAGCACAGGTCCGTCTCCTCTGCCCTGCCCGAAAACAGGCAATGACGCCAGAAGAGCCGTAAGAACAACAGTTGGACAATTCATATACATATAAAATCACTTTTCAATAAAGTCAATCCGACAAATTTTTCAAAATTACAATTTTTTTTTATTACCTGTCCGCAAAAAAATCTCTTAGTTGCCATTACATCTTTTTTTATAAAAAATCGTATCTTTACCGCCTTTGCAGGGGCGCCCAGCGGAACTTTCAGGGCAACCCTCTGACAACCAACGGTAATCTGTTTAACTGATGATACATTTCTTAAACGTGATTTGCGCAGTATTGCTGTTTGTATCCGGCACTGCGGTCTGTACGGCCGCCGCACCTCAGGACACGCTGAAGGTCGAAGAAAAGAGGGACAGCATCACGGAGGCGAAAATCACGGCTGACAAATATGTGGAGGAAACGGCACGCAGCCAGACAGGCCATACGCGGCTGGAAGAAGCCGACTTCATATACGGCAACGTGGTGTTCAGCTCCCCTGACCTGATAAAGACACTGCAGAACCTGCCCGGAGTCAGCTCCGGGACCGAACTCATGTCAGGGCTCTACGTCCATGGCGGAGAGGGTTCCGACAACCTTTTCCTTCTTGACGGGGTGCCGATGTACCAGATAAGCCACCTGGGCGGGCTGTTCTCCTCTTTCAACACAGACATCGTCAGACACCTGGATTTCTACAAGAGCGGATTCCCGGCCAGATACGGCGGAAGGATGAGCTCTGTGGTGGATATCACCACACGAGACGGGGATTTCGAGAAATACCGTGGGACATTCATGATCGGGCTCATCGACGGCCGCCTCCAGTTCGAAGGGCCGATAATAAAAGGAAAGACATCATTCAACCTGGCCTTCAGACGGAGCTGGATGGACGCGGTGCTTGCTCCGGTCATCTCGATAGTGAACAGAAGGAACAAGAACGGCGAGACCATAGGCGGGACATACTCGTTCTACGACATGAACGCATCCCTCACGCACAAGTTCAGCGAAGACAACATCCTGTCCCTGAAATTCTACCACGGACGGGACCACCTGAAACTTAAACTGGACACACAGCAGTCCGAAAACATTTACGAAGACGGGGAATACATCACGGTATCAGGTACGGACAACCTCCATACAGACATTGCCTGGGGCAACACCCTCGCCTCGCTGAACTGGAGGTACAGGATACTTGACAACCTGAAGATGAAAAGCGTGCTGTACTACACGGGCAGCAATGCCGACGTACAGTACCGGTGGCACTCGTGGGAATACGACAAGACCGAGCAAAACAATTCAATGGACGAGACCAACTATTCCAGGGTCAACGACATAGCATGGAATACCGATTTCAGCTGGCGGCCTCTCAGGTCGCATCATGTCAGATTCGGGGCCTCGTATCAGTTCCATATATACGACCCTTCAAGGCACAGCACCGTGACAAACGGCACGGTGCAGGACGAGAGCAGCTCGTCCAGGCACTATACCGGGAGCGAGTTCGCCCTCTATGCAGAGGACGGGATAACGCTTCTGGACAGGCTGTCAGTGGACCTCGGACTCAGATACGCGCTGTACGGGGTATCCGGGAAGATATGGAACAGACTGGAGCCCAGGGTCTCCCTGAGCGTGGAGTGCTGCAGCGGCGTGGACCTGAAGGTATCATACACAGAAATGAACCAGTTCGCTCATCTGGTCTCGACCACATACCTGGACATCCCGACAAACTGCTGGCTCCCGTCCACACCCGAAATCGCCCCGATGCATTCCAGGCAGGTCGCCGGAGGAATATACTGCACACTGCCGCACAATTTCAGGCTGAACATCGAAGGATGGTACAAGACCATGGACAACCTTATCGAATACTCCGGAGCAAACACGCTCTTCCCTCCGCTCGACACATGGGAGACATCTTTCAACAAAGGGAAAGGCCGTTCCTACGGCCTTGAGACGGAGTTCGGATGGAGCTCCGAAAAGCTCTGGATGACAGCATACTACACCCTTTCCTGGAGCCAGAGGAGATTTGATGCGCTCTGGCATGACTGGTATCCGCACAGGTATGACAACAGGCACAAGCTCACCCTGGCGCTCAGGTGGAAAGTCAGCAGGGCGGTGGACCTCTATGCCTCGTGGAACTACAACAGCGGCGGGTGGATGACCGTCGCCACCCACATCTACAACCCGGGAGAGGTGTTTGACCGCATATACACCAGACCGAACAATGTCAACCTGCCCGACTACCACCGTCTCGACCTCGGGGCAAATTTCAGGAAGGTGTCAAAGAGAGGCAAGGAGCACATCTGGAACATAGGTATATACAACGCATACTGCAGGAAGAATGTCGTCTTTGTCGCCGTCAATGAACGCGAGGACAAGAGCCTCTACGGGACCGGACGGGCGATATTCCCGATCATACCGTCCTTCAGCTACACCTTAAAATTCTGAACAATGAATAGAAACATACATATCGCAATGTCAGCGCTCTGCCTGCTGTGGGCCACCTCCTGCGAAGTGGAGTTCGATTTCAGGGGCTTGGACTCTGACCCGCTGTTCCTGATAGACGGGTATGTCAGGACCGACCCGTCCGAACCGGGGACAGGGAGTTTCCAGATGTATCTGTACGGTGTGCCCTCCGCAGCCGGCAAGCGGGAATTCGACGAGGAAGCAAGATGCACCCTGAAGATATACAGGAATTCGGAACTAATTGATACAAAGGATTATATCACGATAAAGGACTTCTTCGGACTCATTGCGGACTCATATCCAGCGGAAGAAGGGGACGAGTTCACTGTCACAGCCGAATCCGGGGGCTTCCCGACGGCGTCTTCCGGAACAGTCATACCGAGAAAACCGGCTGAGGTGCAGGCGGAAGGCTCGATTGACGGGGACAACCTCAGAATCAGGTTCTCGATTACGGACAATGCCGGCAGCGAAGATGCCTATGCCGTGTGCTTCAGGACCGAATCGTCCTTTACCCGTCCTGATGACAATTATTCCGGAGCCGGGCTTGAACTGACTTTCGGTAATACTCCGGAATCGTCCTTCATGGACGTAGGACCGTTCGATGTCACATGGGAGGACGGATACCGGTATTACGGGATTTACGACGACACCTTCGAGGGCGGGCGCAAGGAATTTGAAGTGACTGCTCCCCTGCCGTCCATCGATGTGGGGAAAAAGCTTTATCTTCGCGTCGAGGTACAGAGTGTCTCCCCTGAAAGGCTTCGCTACGAGACCGCATGCATAGACAAGGCGAACAACGCGCTCGGATTCATCGGGCTGGCACCGGTCACATTCGCCTACACCAATGTGGCAGGAGGAGCCGGGTGCTTCTCTGGCGGATATTCCGTATTTACAGACTGGACACTTGTCACGGAACTTTAGAAAACAAATACTTAAAACATCATGAGAATAATAGGAAACCTGCTGTGGTGGATATTCGGAGGGCTCGAGGCCGCCATAGGCTATTTCACAGGAAGTCTCGCGCTCGCCGTCACCATCATAGGCATACCATTCGCCCTGCAGACCTTCAAGATAGGGCTGCTGTGCCTGTGGCCATTCGGGGCGGAAGTCAGGAGGACCGACGGGCCGACAGGGTGCATCCGTATTCCGATGAACCTTATATGGATAATTTTCGGAGGACTCTGGGCCTGGCTCACACATATCTTCTTCGGAATCCTCCTTTTCATCACCATCATCGGAATACCGTTCGCCAGACAGCATTTCAAGATGGCCGGGCTGTCCCTGACACCGTTCGGGAGAGATGTACAGCTGAATATCTGAAATCCTTTCATTTCCAAAAAGATACAGAAAAAATGAGAAAAATCGTTTTCATACTGGTGTTCATTGCCGGAATGACAGCCGGAGTACATACTGCTTCGGCACAGTATTGCATGGACTACGGCACAATCAGCCGCAAAGGGGCTGACCTGTATTCCGGGGAGACAAAACTTTCTGCGGAGGAAGTCTGCTCGCTCCTGGCGGAGACCGCAGAAATACCGTATTCATATTATGAAAGCACCCGTAAAGGGTTCAACGCCGGGAAAGGAATGCTCATAGGATTCGGGGCCCTTACAGGAGCCGGGCTCGTCACCCTCGGCGTAGGAGCGGCGGGAATGTTCCTCGAAGGAATGGCCACAGGAATCGGGATGATCTTCACGATCCCGCTCGCAGCAATGACAGGGGAAAAGGCGGAAATCGACTTCAATTACCGCTTCTACCAGGTCACAATGGCCGGACTGATTGCCACAGGAACAGGCATACTGGGACTTGCCGCCGGCACAGCCGTATTCTGTGTCTATAAAAAGAGGATGAACGGTATCGTCAAGTCATGCAACTATGCCCGGCTCCCTGTCATGCTCTCCTGCGGAGCACAGAAAAACGGGATAGGACTGGCCGTAAATTTCTGACACGGAATCCACGGGTGAGGTATTATGCTTCATATTTCCCTCCTTTTGATTATTTTTGCATCCTGAAATTTTAAACGTATTCTTGACAATGATAAAAATATATGGAATGGACACCTGCCCGGACTGTACTTACGTGAAGGAACAGGTCGAAGGGAACGGGAAATACGAGATCATAGACATCGGGGCACATGTACGCAATCTGAAAGAATTCCTCAGGCTCAGGGACAGCAGCAAGGCGTTCGACGAGGCGAAAAAGGAAGGGCTTGCAGGAATACCGTGCTTTGTCCTCGAGGACGGCACAGTCACACTCGTGCCGGAAGAAGCCGGTCTCAGATCAAGACCGGCCGAACAGGGGGCGTCATGCAGCCTGGACGGGAGCGGATGCTGACAGAGCTGTAACAAACTGATGTCCAACCATTAAAAAGACCGTATGTACTACGTTTCGAAACGTCTGGAAATAGCTTTTGCCCACAGTCTTTCACTTGATTACGAGAGCAAATGCACAAGACTCCACGGACACAACGCCATCGTGACCGTATTCTGTTGCTCCGAAGAGCTTGACGGAAACGGTATGGTCGTGGATTTCAAGCACATAAAGGAAGCGGTAAGCAGCAGGCTCGACCACTGTCTCCTGAACGGGATACTGGATTTCAATCCCACGGCAGAGAACCTGTCGCGGTGGATATGCGACCAGGTCCCGCATTGCTACAAGGTGATGTTCCAGGAGTCCGAGGGCAACACCGCGGTATATGTGAAACCAGGATTTGAATCGGCTGCGATATGAAGACCTACAAGATCAACGAGATTTTCTATTCCCTTCAGGGAGAAGGGTTTTTCACCGGAACCCCGTCAGTCTTCATCCGCTTTTCGGGATGCAACCTCAGATGTCCGTTCTGCGACACGGACCACAGCAACGGCCGCATGCTCACCTGCCCCGAAATCATGGAAGAGGTGGAGAAATACCCCTCAGGGCATGTGGTGCTCACCGGAGGTGAGCCATCCCTGTCCATTGACAGGGAGTTCATCCAGGCCATACACAGCCTCGGCAAATCCGCAGCCATCGAAACCAACGGCACCACTCCCCTGCCGGAAAACATTGACTGGATCACGCTGTCACCGAAGTTCGACCTTCAGCCGGACCCGCCTCTACGCATAACGGAATGTGATGAGCTCAAGGTGGTTTACCACGGCCAGGACATGAGCATATACTCCGACATCGCCGCCAGGCACCACTTCATTCAGCCGTGCGACACCGGCAATCCTGAAACAGACAGGCAGTTTCTGGAGGAGTCTATACGGTACTGCCTCGAACATCCCCACTGGCGGCTCTCGCTTCAGACGCACAAGCTGACGGGGATCAGATAACTGCAATCAAGGATAATAAAAGCCACCGCAATGGAAAACAAAGACATAGAATTTCTTGACAATTACGAGCTCTCGCTGACGGAAGAGCTGCTCAGAGTATGCACCTCGCTCGGGATGCTCGACGGCACCTTGCTTTCTTCCGAAGACATAGACGGCAAATGGAAGGAGTTTGCCCCGGAATACATGTCCGAAGCCGTCCCGAACCTGGACTCTTTCCCCGAGGCAGCCATCGGCTGGGCGGGATACATCGGCATGGCTGTAGCCAAATGGTGGGATATCGACTGGGGAAAGCACCACAGCGAGAAATACACAGCCCTGCACGGTCCGCGTGGCTTTGACGACATGGACGACCATATCGTACAGGATATTCTGGGACTCGGCACCGGCTCGACAGAGGCCGGCGTCATCTCAAGGACGCTACTTGCCTGCACCCAGCATGCTGTCTCCCGCATCAGACACGAAGGCATTGAAAGACAGACATCCATGGCATTCCATATCTTTGCCCGCACCACCCGTGCGATGTTCCGTATCGGTGCGGCCATCCAGCTTAAAAAAGACGGTTACAGATTCCAGAAGGTCCGGCTTGCCCCTGCTGCCGGGAAAAAGAAGCCGCTGTCGTGACGAGGAAGTAAAGAGAGCAGTATTAAAGCGGCTTATCTCAATTACACTATAATTATTTATGCTGGGCAAGTATCCCAATAAAAAAGGTGACCCCAAGAGTCAAATGAAAGACTTGGGGTCACCTTCTTTTATTTATTTGTAGTCAGTATGCGACTTTAATACTCTACCAGCCGAGGATCTTCTTGAAGTCGTATGCCTCAGGATCGCTTACGTATGCCTTGGCGGCCTCATAGTCGGCCTCGGTGATGTAGTGCGCGATGTACTTGTAGTAGTTCTGTGCGGTACCTGCGTTGATGTCCACTACCCTAGGAGGAATCTTTCCTGTCTCAGGATCCTGGAGATCAGACAGATACAGAGGAGATACGTTACCATATGAATCTATGTATACCATGCAGCCTGTCTTGCCTTCGCTGAAGAGCTGGTAAACACCCATGGCAAGCTCTGTGCAGTATGTAAGGTCGTATGCCACAGGGTCCTGGCAACGTACATCATATCCTATCTCCACAGGACGGCTCTTGACCTTGAGGCCGAGTTTCTTGAACTCTTTCTCGAGAAGGTCGTTGAAAAGCACTGCCTTTGAGATCTTGCCGAGCTCCGGATGCCCGTGCTCGTCGTATGTGAAGTGGATTCCGGCCTCGGCAGCCTCCTTGGCGACCTCGTCATTGTGGAAAAGGCCTTCGGCAGCCACGATTGTACCGTAATTGACACCCATTATCTTCCTCTTGAGAATGGCAGAAACGGAAAGCCTGATGATCTTCTCGAGAGTCATCTGTGTCTTGTTGAACATCTCCGGGATGATGGTCATAGGGCAGTGTGTGGCCTCGCCGATCCCGAGTGCAAGACTTCCGCATGTACGTCCCATTGCGGAGATGATAAGCCAGTTGCCGGAAGTGCGTGCATCCTCATAGATGGTCCTTGCGAGATGCGCGCCTTCATTCTTGGCGGAGTTGTATCCGAAAGTAGGAGTGTTGTTCGGAAGAGGAAGGTCGTTGTCGATGGTCTTCGGACAGTGGATGTTGGCGATAGGATAGTTCTTGGCTGCAAGGAACTTGGAAATCCTGTTGGCAGTAGAGGCAGTATCGTCGCCGCCGATTGTGACCAGGAGCTTGATGTTGTTGTCCTTGAAAAGGTCGAGGTTGAAGTTCTCCTCGAAGTCCTTGTCAGTAGGCTTGAAACGGCTCATCTCGAGGTAAGAGCCTCCCCTGTTGAAATAACGGTCGGCCTTGAAGAAATCCAGATCCTCGGTACGTGCGTTCTTGCTGAAGAGTCCGGAATAGCCGCCGTGGAGCCCGATCACCCTGTAACCTTTGGAAAGGAATGTTTTTGCCACACTCATTGACACTGAGTTCATTCCGGGGGCAGGACCGCCACCGCAGAGGATAATTACTGCATCTTTCATATCTAAACCTTATTTAATTGATGTTAATACTGTCTGTCAATATCCGCTCCGGAAGCCATTTCCGGACGGCGGTGCAAAATTATCCAATTTAATGAAAAAAACCACATTTGTCCTGTAAAATCTGCACGTATTCCGGGCCGGATGACTTTTCCGCAAGCAGGCGCATGAGTTGAGTGGAGCCATCGGGAGTACATCAAAATTGTGCGAAAATGCACCTTCCAGGGAAATATCCGCAAAAAATTCCCTAAATTTGCATTCTTATGTCTATATGCCAGCTATGCTTACAAAAGAAGAGGCCATCATAAGGATACAGCAGCTCAGGGATATTCTCTCCGAGAGCAACAGGCTGTATTATGTGGAGAACGCACCGGTGATGAGTGACTATGAATTCGACATGCTCATGAAGGAGCTGTCGGACCTCGAGAAGCAGTACCCGGAACTGGCAAGTCCGGACTCCCCCACCAGGCATGTGGGGAGCGACCTGGAAGACCGCAGGTCCGGGAACAGGGAATTCGCCCAGTATCCGCACAGATACCCGATGCTCTCTCTCGGGAACACGTATGACATGTCGGAAGTCGAGGCTTTTGCCGAAAGGGCGGCTAAAGGCATAGGCAATGCATTCACCTTTTCTTGCGAGCTGAAGTTTGACGGGACAGCGATATGCCTGACATACCGTGACGGCATGTTGGTCAGGGCGTTGACGCGAGGCGACGGGACCGTAGGAGACGATGTGACTGAAAATGTACGTCACATCGCGAATATACCGCAGAAGCTCCATGGCGCAGGCATCCCGCACGAGTTCGAGATAAGGGGCGAGATTTACATGCCATACAAGGATTTCGACAGGCTCAACCTCGAAAGGGAAAGGGATGAGGACCCGCCTTTCGCAAATCCGCGCAATGCAGCATCAGGGTCATTGAAACTTCTTGATCCTGAGGAGGTCGGACACCGCGGCCTCGAATGCACCCTCTACCATATTCTTGGTGAGGGACTTCCGTTCGAGACCCATGACCAGGCTCTCAGGACCGCCCAGGGCTGGGGCCTGCCTGTATCTGACAAAAGGAAGGTATGCAAGGACATATCCGAGATAGAGGAATACATAAAATACTGGGATACAGGACGTAAGTTCCTGCCTTTCGCCACAGACGGCATCGTCATAAAGGTGAACGAGCTTCCGTACCAGAGGCAGCTCGGCTATACCGCAAAGTTCCCGAGATGGGCCGTGGCCTACAAGTTCAAGGCCGAACAGGCCCTCACCAAGCTGCTTTCCATCGACTACCAGGTAGGAAGGACCGGAGCTGTCACTCCAGTGGCCAATCTTGAGCCGGTGCAGCTTTCCGGGACGGTGGTGAAACGTGCTTCCCTGCACAATTCCGACCAGATGAGCCAGCTGGACATCCGCATAGGAGACTATGTATATGTAGAGAAAGGCGGGGAGATCATACCGAAAATCACAGGAGTGGAGCTTTCCAGGAGAGGTGATGACGTCACCCTCCCCCGCTTCCCTGACAGGTGTCCTGACTGCGGCACCGTCCTGGTGAGAGATGACGGAGAAGCCAGGTTCTTCTGCCCGAACACAGACGGATGCCCCACGCAGATCAAGGGAAAACTCGTCCATTTCATAAGCCGAAAGGCAATGAATGTCATGGCCGGGGACGCCACTGTCGAACAGCTTTACAGCCTTGGGCTCGTACGCTGCCCTGCCGACCTGTATTCTCTCACGGAAGAGGACCTGCTCAGGCTTGAAGGATGGAAGGAACGTTCCGCACGCAGGTTTCTCGACAGTCTGGAGGCATCCAAGAAAGCAACATTCGACCATGTCCTTTTCGCGCTCGGTATCAGATATGTGGGAGAGGCCACAGCCAAGGGACTCGCATCACATTTCAGAAACATTGACGCCCTTGCATCGGCCACCAAGGAGGAGCTTCTCCAGGTGGAGGACATCGGTGAGGTCATTGCCGAAAGTGTCGTGGACTATTTCCGGGACGGGAAACACATGGAAATGATTTCAAGGCTGAAAGCAGCAGGGCTCAATTTCGAGATGACAGGCCCGGACGGCCCTGTGTCGGAAGTTCTGAAAGGAAAGACAGTCGTGATTTCCGGGAACTTCTCCATCCCGAGAGAGACGATGAAGAAGCTGATTGCAGACCACGGCGGCAAGAACAGCGGCTCACTCAGCGGAAAGACCTCCTTCCTGCTTGCGGGGGAGAAACCCGGACCGGAAAAGATGAAAAAGGCGGAAGCGTCCGGAATTCCTGTCGTCTCGGAAAAGGAATTCATGGATATGATCCGTGCAGGGGAACACGGCACTGGAGACCAGGCGCATGGCCCGGAAGACGGGGCTGGAGCCGCCGGAGCAGAAGACGGAAGCCCGCAGCTTACATTGTTCTGATTCAAGGAGGCAAAAAAGGATGAACAGGGTAAGCAGCACATACAGGAAGTCCAAGAAATTTCTCACGGAAGACATCTGGAAAATCGACATTGAGGAACTTTCCAGATTTAAGGCGAGTGCGGTCAAGTACACCAAGATACTGATTCTCACGCTAAAGACGTTTTCTGCCCAGAAAATCGGCTTTCAGGCGGTGGCCCTGAGCTTTTTCGGGACAATGTCAGTAGTCCCTTTCATCGCCGTTACATTCGTTGTCACAGGAGGGCTCGGCATTTCGGACAGGCTCAAGGAACTCCTCTATGCAAACTTCAGCGACAACCAGAACGTCATCGACATGGTCCTCGGCTTCGCGGACAACATCATCACCACGGCACGCTCGAGCACAATGGGACTGGTGAGCGCACTGCTCTTCATCTGGCTGGTGTTCTGGATGATGATGTCGGTGGAAAGGGTATTCAACAACGTCTGGAAAGTCCACAAGTCCAGGAACTTCTTCAAGAGGTTCTCATTCTATGTCCTGATACTCGTCATTTCCCCGTTCATCATCATGCTGTTCTTTTCAGGATCGATCATCTACTCGAATCTCCTGGAAAGCACAGGGCTGGACATCAAATCCATGGAGACTTTCTCATCCTTCCTCGGATGGGTCATATTCTACATAATCGCCACACTCACCTTCTCGGCCATGTACAAGTTCATCCCGAACGCAAGGGTCATGTACAGCAACGCGCTCAGGTCAGCTGTCATTTCCGGCCTCGCCTTTACCGTCCTGCAGTACCTGTACCTCGGGACACAGGTCTTCGTGACAAGGCTTAACATGGTTTACGGAGCAGTGGCGGCAATACCCCTTTTCATGTTCTGGATGAATTTCGGGTGGTTCATCATCCTTTTCGGGGCGGAACTGTCGTATGCATACCAGAACGTTGACAACTATAACATTGAAAACTGACGACTGACATGGCTATCTCAGAATTTACACAACAGGACTACGCGGTCATTGCACGCGATTACGCTGATCTGAAAGAGGCTGCGAGGAAACGGTGCGCCAACCAGAGCGAGCTGGACATGGTGCAGAAGGCCTTTGAGTTTGCAAACGAGGCGCACAAGGGCGTGCGCAGGCGTTCCGGAGAGCCGTACATACTCCACCCGATCGCCGTAGCCCAGATCGTTGTAAGCAACATCGGGCTCGGATACAAGTCCATCTGCGCCGCGCTCCTGCATGATGTGGTTGAGGACACGGACTATACGGTGGATGACATCCGGAACATTTTCGGGGACAAGATTGCCTCCCTGGTGGAAGGGCTCACCAAGATAAAGACCGTGCTCGACAATGAGGACAAGGCCAAGCAGAACAGCATACAGGCGGAGAACTTCAAGCGTATTCTCCTGACTCTCAACGATGATGTCCGCGTCGTCCTCATCAAGCTGGCAGACCGGCTCCACAACTGCCGTACCATCGAGTTCATGCCGGAATACAAGAGGGACAAGATCCTCAGCGAGACCATGTTCATATTCATTCCTCTGGCCCACAGGCTCGGCCTGTATGAAGTAAAGTCGGAGATGGAGGACATCTGGTTGAGATACAAGGAACCCCAGGCTTTCAACGAGATCTCGGAAAAGATAAACCGGAACATCAATGACAAGGAAAAGGAGATAGACGAATTCATAAAGCCTATAGACAAGGCACTCAGGACCGCCGGATTCGACTTTGAGATAAAGAAGAGGGTCAAGACTCCGTACTCCATCTGGCATAAGATGATCACCAAGGGCATAACCTTCGAGCAGGTGTATGACCTGTATGCCGTGCGGATCATATTCAACCCGGATGCCGGGTCCACCGACAGCGAACGTGACCAGTGCTACCATGTATTCTCAATAATAACAGGAATATACAAATACAAGAGCGACCGTATCCGTGACTGGGTGAAACATCCCAAGAACAACGGATATGAAGCCCTGCACTGCACTCTGATGAGCCATTCGGGCATCTGGATAGAGGTGCAGATACGCACCACAAGGATGAATGACATCGCGGAACGCGGTATCGCGGCGCACTGGACCTATAAGAAAGACGGCTTCGTGGACGAGAACGAGAATGAAATGGACAGCTGGATAAGCAAGGTCAAGGAAATCCTCGTGAATCCGGACGTGAACGCGCTCGAGCTCCTGGACATCATCCACAACGACCTCACTACCACTGATATATTCGTTTTCACCCCGAAAGGTGAGCAGAAGCGTATCCCGAAAGGAGCCACGGCACTGGACTTTGCATATTCCATCCATTCCGAAATCGGCAACAAGGCCATAGCAGCCAAGGTAAACATGAAGCTCGAGCCTCTTTCATATGTATTGAAGACGGGAGACCAGGTGGAAATCATCACAGCCGAGACAGAGAAACCGAAAAGGGAATGGCTGCAGTTCCTCAAGACCAGGAAAGCCAAGAATATCGTGATGGACTACCTCAAGGGCGAAAGGCAGGAGAGCATAAATGTCGGCAGGAAGATGGTGGAAGAGCAGCTCAATGCCATAGGAGTCAAGCTGAACGACAGCACCGTGAAAGCCTTGCTTAACGGATATGAAATTTTCGAGGACGACATGGACGAGCTCTACTTCAGGGTGGGGATAGGCATGCTGAAGCTGAACAACCTGGAGGAAATCGTAAAGAAGAGCGAGGAGAAACAGGGCAAGTCCTGGGGATTCCCGTGGTTCAAGAACAAGGAGAAGAAGCACAGCTATGTCATCAACGACGAAAGCGACACCAGGCACCGGTACGTGATAGCCAACTGCTGCAACCCTATACCGGGTGACAGCGTAGTTGGATTCCTCGCCTCGGACGGTACGGTGACAGTGCACAAGAAGACATGCAGCGTGGCCAACAGCATTGCCGCCAAGCACGGAGACCGCATTGTCATGCCTGTATGGGAAAAGGACTCCGACCAGTCGTTCCTTGTGAGACTCTCCCTGAAAGGCCTGGACAGGATAGGCATAATAAACGAGATTTCCAGGTATATTTCACTGGTCATGAGCGTGAATATCAGGAAATTCTGTTTAGGCACCGAGGAAGGGATATTCGAAGGCTACATTGACCTTTATGTACATGACAAGGAAGACCTTGAGAAGCTGATCAAGAAACTGAACAAGATAGAAGGGGTGCAAAGCGTGGTCAGGTCCGACGTATAGACATCCGCCTGTCAGCACGACGGATTCCGGTCATTATAGTTGTGGTTTTGAATATTTACTTTTAAAATTAATTCGTCGAACTGACGTTAAAATTGATACGATGAACAGGTTTTTGGAGAAATACTTTCCCGTGATTCCAATAGGGCTGGTGCTCGGGACGATGATGTTCTCGCATTCTTGCGCCAACACCACCACTCCCCCTTCCGGGGGGCCGAAAGATACCATCCCCCCGGTAATCACCAAGCTGTTCCCATATCCAGGGACGACCATGGTGCCAGTACACAAGACACAGCTCACCTTCACATTCAACGAGTATGTCGTGGTGAAGGACCAGCAGAGCATATTCCTTTCACCTCCGATGGAGAAATCCCCGAAATACAAGATCAAGGGAAAGAGCCTGATAATCTCTTTCGAGTCAGACCTCGACTCCAACAAGACATACACCCTCGACCTCACCAATGCGATAGCTGACAACAACGAGGGGAACATGTACCCCGGCTACAACCTGGCATTCTCCACAGGAGCCGTGCTTGACTCTATGTATATAACCGGTATTGTGCAGGACTGCAACACGCTCATGCCGGTAAAGGGCGCTACTGTCATGCTGTACAAGGACCAGGCGGACTCTGCCATATTCCTCCGGCGTCCGGTGGCAGCCGGAAAGACTGATGACTGGGGGTTCTTCTGCCTGAGGAACATACAGGATACCGTGTACAGGCTGTTCGCTGTCATGGACGCGAATTATGACAACAAATACGATGCAACCACCGAACAGGTCGCATTCTTCGATTCACTCATCAGGCCGGTTTCCGTAGTGAGGGATTCCATCCCTGAACTCCAGAAATATCTGATGACGGACACACTTGCATGTCTGGCACGCAATACACAGTATGAGCTCAACATGTTCAAGGAGACTCCTTCCACTCAGATGATAACCAATTATGAGCGCATCGGAGAACGGACCGCATACATCACATTCATGGCCCCGTATGCAAAGATCGACTCGCTATGGATCAAAGGCATACCGCATGAAAAGATCATAACCCAGTTCAACATTGAGCAGGACAGCCTGGAGATATGGATAAACGACCCTGCAGAACAGCCTGACACCCTGTTTCTTAACGTGGATTATCTGAAAACGGATACACTTGGCAAGCTCGTCCCTTTCGTAGAGGAGATAAAGCTCGCCAAGCCAAAGGAGCTGAATGTGAGGAAGAGTGCAAAGAAGGATATAAAGAAAGAGGACACGACAGCTGTATTCTCCGTATCTGCAGAGCCTGACAAGGTGGAACAGACCGGGTTCGTGGTTGAATTCAAGTACCCTGTGGTGGAGACGGCCTTCGATTCCGTCACCTTCAGGTATCTGAACCCACGCCAGCAGGAAAGCAAAGGAAAGTTCACAGTCACTCAGGACACTCTCAACCTGCGCAGGTACGTGATACGTCCTGAAGAGAAGCTCCTTCCGGGATATGAATATTTCCTGAATATCCCTGGCAAGAAGTTCAAGGACATCAACGGGCTGTACAACGACAGCCTGGAAGTCAGCGTCACACTTCCTAACGACGAGACACTCAGTTCTCTCACCCTCTCGCTTTCCAATGTACGCAACAAGTACATAGTGGACATGCTCAACGAAAAGAGGGACCAGGTGCTCAGAAGCTACATAATCGAGAGTGACCAGACCCTGTCTTTCCCATACCTCAAAGCCGGCAAATACTCCATAAGGCTTACAGAGGATGTCAACAGGAACGGTATAGTGGACACCGGAAACCTCCTCGAAAGGAAACAGCCGGAAAAAGTCATGTTCTACAAGCTCGACGACGGGACAGCATTCATTGATATACCTGAGAAGACTGAGCTGACGCAAAGTATTGATGTGGGAGAAATGTTCAAATGAGTATGAAAAGTATATTTGCATCAGCAGTTCCGACGGCGGCATTCCTGCTGGCCGTACTCCTTTTCAGCCAGAGCACAGTATACGGACAGAGGCGGGAGAAGAGACAGAAGGCAGTAAAGGTCATGGCAGATAGCGCCGCCACACTAAAAAGCGTGGAGATGGCAGACAGCAGCACGGCAGGTTTCGGCCTCAGGCTGCCTGCTGCAGACAGTCTTGATGCATACCTCGACTCCATTGACATAAAGGAGAAGATAGTCATCAACGACTATTCTATGGTAGGGATACAGTACGGAGTGAGCCTGAGCAGCGTAATGTGGAACCCGAACATGAGACAGAGCTCGGTGTTCTATCCGGTCAATTTCGGAATCACATACACGAGATACGGGAAAATGTTCGGATACATGCCATATTTCGGCTTCCAGGCAGGTATATACTATGCAAGGGAAGGCTACCAGTTCAAGGCAGACCCTGAAACCGAGACGTGGCCGGACCTCGGAGGACGCTATTCAGGAGTCAGGAGCGCCGTCATGGATGTGATCGAGGTGCCTCTGCTCGCGCACCTGCACTTCGACTTCTGGAAAATGAAACTGATAGCGAATATCGGATTTTTTGCCGGCTACAGGCTCAACGTCACGCGCACAGGGGAAGGGATTCCGGATGATGTGGCAACAGGATTTGTAGATACAGACAAGAGATTCGACTACGGAATCAAGGGAGGAGGAGGATTCGCGTTCGTGTTCGATCCGGTGGAGATACATTTCACAGCCATGTACAAGTACTCCATGGGGACACTGCACCAGCCTGACTATTACAGCAACTACTTCTACAGGTTCAGTTACCCGTCGAACATTATCTTCTCCGCAGGTATCCATTTCCAGCTCACAAAGAGGGTCGGGAAGACAAAGCACCAGCTTAGACGTGAAGCAAGGGAGCAGGTGGGACTCATCCGTTCCCTGGATGCCGGGACACCTGAAATGGATGCTAAGCAGGAAAACTGACAGACAGACCTTTAACAAAGAACTACATTATGAAAATAATAACAGCCAAGGCAGGAAATGTCATGATAGGGGCGGACTGCCCTATTGTAGTACAGTCAATGTGCAACACCCACACGGCCGATGTAAGGGCTTCCATAGCACAGTGCAGGGCACTGCACGAAGCAGGGGCGCAGCTCATCAGGCTCACTGTGCCAGGTCACAGGGAAGTCGAGGCACTCAGGGAAATCAAGGCCGCACTCAGGGCTGAGGGTATAACGACACCGCTGGTGGCAGATGTCCATTTCTCTTCGGAAATTGCAATTGAAGCCGCCGGGATAGTGGAAAAGGTACGGATAAATCCCGGAAATTTCCACAGGGACCATGCCCAGGCACAGGCACAGTTCGCAAGGCTTGTCGAGGTGTGCAGGCAGAACGGGACAGCGATAAGGATCGGACTCAACCACGGCTCCCTCGGACCGAGAATCACAGGGCTGTACGGCAATACCCCTTTCGCGATGAAGGAAGCGGCAATGGAATGGATAGATATGTGCATATCGCACAACTTCTACAACATCGTCGTATCACTGAAATCCAGCAACACAGTCGTCATGGTGGAAGCCTATAGGCTGCTTTACAAGGCAATGGAGGAAAGGGGCGTGCTCTTCCCTCTTCATGTAGGTGTGACAGAGGCCGGCAACGGGGACTCAGGACGAATCAAATCGGCAGCCGGAATCTCAGCACTTCTGTCCGAGGGGATCGGGAACACCATCAGAGTATCGCTTACGGAGGACCCTGTGAATGAAATCCCGGTGGCGAAATACCTCGCAGACCGTTATGACCACAGGCTTCACTCGTCAATGGTGTCCCTGAATCTTGAAGATAATGTGGCCATAGCCACATACCGCTCCCCGTCAAGGGAAAGGCTTATGCTCGATATGACGTGCGACTTCGGCAAGATGCTACTTGACAGGAAAATAGACGATGTGAAGATCCAGGGTACATTCACAGGCAGCGACGGCAAGGAAGAGGATATCGTACAGTCAGGGCTCTCCGCATACCTGTGCGACGAACTGCTGCAGGCAGCCAGAAGGAAATTCTACAGGCCCGAATACATAGCCTGCCCGGGATGCGGAAGGACAATGTATAACCTCGAAGAGACCTTCAACGAGGTGAAACGGCGTACAGCCCATCTGAAAGGTATGGTCATAGCTGTCATGGGCTGCATCGTCAACGGCCCGGGAGAGATGGCTGACGCCGACTGGGGGTATGTAGGCGAAGGCGACCACAAGGTCTCCATATATAAAGGTAAAACCCCGGTCATGAGGCATGTACCCGAGACCGAGGCTATCGACTGTCTGCTTGAGCTCATCGGGAAAGACTCTTCTTACGGAGTCTGACCGGCCGGCTAAGCCTTACCGTTCCTGGCCGGAGTCCCCGGATTTACCCGCTTGGGAATCCGTCTGCCGGCCAGCCCTGGTGTCCTTCACAATGACCTTGTCTATCCTTGCTCCGTCCATGTCCACCACCTCGAACTCGAAGTTGCCCCATGTGGCCTTCTCGCCTGGAACAGGGACATGGTCGAGCAGGTCAAGGATAAGTCCGGCAACCGTAGTGTATTCATAGTCCTGCACCTCGTCATCCAGGTCGAAATGCATGATGAAGTCATACATGGAGCACTGGCCGTCCACTATCCAGCCGTCATTGTTAAGACGGGCGACAATATCCGGCTCCTTCTGATGGTCGTCATTCACTGTACCTATCAGAGCCTCCATTATATCCTTAAGGGTGATGATTCCGCTGCATGACCCGAATTCGTCACAGACGAGGGCACGGCTTATCTTCTTGCGTTTCATGTCCTCAAGGACAGTATAGACATTCATGTTCTCGTGGAAATATACCGGGGAATGTATCATCTTGTCCAGCTTCAGCTCCTCTTTTCCCACATTGAGCACAAAATCCTTAAGGGAGAGCACCCCGACCACATGGTCCAGGTCGCCGTCCACAACAGGATAGGCCTCGAAGATATTTTCTTCTATAGTATGCCTGATCTCCTCGTCGCTCATTTCCAGATCCAGGTAAATGATGTCATTGCGGAGTGTCATTATGGTGCTCACTTTCAGGTCTCCAAGTGCAAACACCCTGTCCACTATATCCTGTTCCACAGGCGATACCTCACCTTCATCAGTACCTTCCTGGATGATTGACTTTATCTCCTCCTCCGTCACCTTCGACTCCTGTGCCTTGACTCCCAGGACCTTCAGGACTCCGGCAGTACTTTTCGACAGAAGCCATACGAAAGGAGATGTTATCAACGATATCGCTCTCATAGGCCTGGCCACAATCTTCGCCACCCTCTCTGACGCACTCATTGCTATCCTCTTGGGGACGAGCTCTCCAAGCAAAATGGTGAAATACGTCACAATGATGACAATGATAGTCTGCGCCACGGCAGATGCAGGTCCGAGCGACATGCCGGCCCTTGCAAGCACGGCAGTAAGCTCTTCAGCTATCTTGTTGCCGGAGAAGATACCGGTAAGGATACCAATCAAAGTGATACCCATCTGGATGGCAGACAGGAACTTGTCTGGGTCCGATGCAAGTTTCAAGGCTGTCTTGGCCGATTTCTGGCCTTTGTCTGCATCCGTCTGCAGACTCGATTTTCTCGCTGAAATAAGCGCTATCTCCGACATTGAGAAGACGCCGTTTAGCAGGATAAGCGCAAAGATGATGACTATTTCATCCATAAATCCTCCTTTCCTAGACTGTAAAGCCTACTTACCTGCCTGATTCCGGTCGGGCATTTGCCCGACAAGGGGACTGAGTCGTCCGATTCGCCACAGATTGACATGGCGGAATTGTTCTGATCTGATGTGATTCCGTTCATTTTATAGTTCAGCTATAACTGTTTCACAGGCCCGTACCTCATCTCCGAGCTTTACCTTGATTTTGGCATCAAGAGGAAGATACATGTCTATCCGGGATCCGAACTTGATTATGCCGCACTGGGATCCGCGCTCACTGGTGTTGCCTACTTTCGCATAGCATACAATGCGACGTGCGAAAGTGCCGGCAAGCTGCTTGAAGAATACCTCGCCATACATGTTACGCACGGCGACCGAGGTATGCTCATTGAGCTCCGATGCCTTTGGAAGAAAAGCCAGGAGATACTTCCCGGGATGATATTTGTAGTAGGTGACCTCACCTGAAATCGGCCAGAAATTGACATGGACATTGAAAAAATCCATATAGACCGACACCTGGATGCACTCACCCTTTATATACTCGCTTTCATATACCCTGTCGATTATCACTACTTCCCCGTCAGCCACTGAAGTGACTGCCCTCTCACTTGCTACAGCCTCCCTGTCAGGGACCCGGAAAAAATAGAGGACAAAACCCATGAAAAAAATCAGGGCACCGGCAAGGGGATATGAAACGAAGACGCAATCGATAAAACGTAGGACGATGAATATCATCAGAGCGCAGAACGCCCAGATGCAAAGTATTGTACCACGACCGTCTCTGTGAATTGTCATGTCCTGTTTTAATTTTTCCGTTGCAAATTTACAAAAAATACATTATATACAGCAGGCGCTACCAAAGAATATTGTATATGAGCAGGTATATGACTCCCATCGGAATGGCAAACAGGGCACTGTCGAACCTGTCGAGCATCCCCC
Source organism: Candidatus Cryptobacteroides excrementipullorum (assembly GCA_017695065.1). Lineage (GTDB taxonomy): Bacteria > Bacteroidota > Bacteroidia > Bacteroidales > UBA932 > Cryptobacteroides > Cryptobacteroides excrementipullorum. The sequence goes on along the minus strand of JADILZ010000041.1, from coordinate 23,699 downwards.
CGTGTCCAGGGATGATCCGTCCCGAATCCTTCAGTGCATAGTGCCTTTTCCACTGGGATTCGACAAGGTCTCCATACACACCTGAGACATTCATTATTACAGCAAGCACAATGCATTTGGTCAAGCTGTACGACTGTGGGAAGAGACCTGTCAGATAAAGCACTACCGCCACTATGACTGACATCATGAACCCGCCCCAGAAACCGACCCATGACTTCTTCGGGGAGACCTCCGGGAAAAGTTTCTTGCCGAAACGCTGACCCAAGGTTATCCCGAAAAGATAGGCTCCGACATCCGAAGACCATATTATTATGAAGAAACACAGGAGAAGCAGGCCGGAAAAAGTTCCGTCAGAAGAAAAAACCGCAAAATTGGTAAGTGTCATCGGCACGGCGATATAAAGAATGGCCGTATAGAGGTTAGCAAACTTGCCAAAGTCCGTCTTATCCTTGACATACAATGAGTTGACCATAACGAGAAACAAAGGGATCACAGCCAGGATCACTAGCCGTCCAGGAAAGTTCCACACATGGCCGCGGTAAAAGAATGTAAGGCAGAACAGGGTTACACCAGCGAAAATCGCAAGGGACCTCGAAAAACGGTATTCGTCCCCCATCGTCATCTTGAAGAACTCATGCATCATCGTGACCATGATGAACAGCATGAGAGCTGCAAATAAAAATTTATCCAGAAGCAGGCCCGCCAGCATTACCGCCACGAAGCCTGCCCCTGAAAGAGTCCTGACTATCAAGTTTTTATTTTTCATCTGCCATTTCTTTTCCCTGCACATCCTCCACCTCACCGGCATCTGCTGCAGAAGCATCATTCCCTTCATCAGGGTTTTTCGTCTCGAGCTCGTCCTCGCGTGTACCCCACGGCCTCTTGCCGAATATCTTTTCAAGGTCGTCAGCGAAAATCACCTCCTTGTCAAGAAGCTGGGCAGCAAGCTGCTCGAAGCCCTCCTTATGGTCCATGAGTATCTTGTAGGTCCTGTCATGGATTGACTGGATGAGGTCCTTCACTTCACGGTCGATTGTCTCAGCCGTCTTTTCACTGTATGGCTTGGAAAGCTCATATCCCCTCGATCCTGTGGAATCATAGAACGATACAGTGCCAACCTTTTCACTCATTCCATAGTATGTAACCATGGCATAGGCTGTTTTCGTAAGACGTTCCAGATCATTGAGAGCCCCGGTAGAAGGCTGGCCATTGACGATTTCCTCGGCGACACGTCCTCCCAGAAGGGCGCACATCTCGTCAATCATCTGCTCCCTGGTCTCAAGTTTTCTCTCCTCCGGAAGATACCATGCGGCACCTAGAGCCTGTCCTCTCGGGACTATAGTCACCTTGAAAAGAGGGTTGGCATATTTCAGGAACCAGCTTACTGTGGCGTGTCCTGCCTCGTGGTGGGCAATGGACCTCTTCTCCTCAGGAGTGATTATCATGGTCTTGCGCTCAAGTCCGCCGACAATCCTGTCCACCGCATCGAGGAAATCCTGCTTGTCGATTATCTTCTTGTTCCGCCTTGCTGCAGTAAGTGCAGCCTCGTTGCACACGTTGGCTATGTCAGCACCGGAAAATCCCGGGGTATGCTTCGCCAGGAACTCCACGTCAAATCCAGGTTCTATCTTGAGATTCTTCAAGTGCACATTGAAAATCTCGACACGCTCCTTCAGGTCAGGGAGGTCCACATGAATCTGACGGTCGAAACGGCCGGCACGAAGCAACGCCTTGTCCAGTATATCCGCCCTGTTGGTGGCCGCAAGTATGATGACACCGGAGTTGGAATCAAAGCCATCCATCTCTGTAAGAAGCTGGTTGAGAGTATTTTCGCGCTCGTCATTTGATGAGAATCCAACATTTTTGCCCCTTGCGCGTCCTACGGCATCTATCTCGTCTATGAACACTATGCACGGAGACTTCTCCTTTGCCTGACGGAAAAGGTCTCTCACCCTGGAAGCCCCCACACCAACAAACATCTCCACGAAATCCGAGCCTGAAATGGAGAAGAACGGCACATTCGCCTCTCCCGCCACAGCCTTGGCAAGCAGGGTCTTTCCGGTACCCGGAGGCCCTACAAGCAGGGCTCCCTTTGGAATCTTGCCGCCGAGGGCGGTATATTTCTTCGGATTCTTGAGGAAGTCCACAATCTCCATGACCTCCTCCTTCGCGCCTTCAAGCCCGGCCACATCCTTGAATGAAACCTTGATATTTTCCTTCTCTGCAAGTTTTCCCGTGGACTTGCCGACATTGAAGATTCCGCCCGGACCTCCGTTGCCGGTCATACCGCGGTTCATTCCCCTGAACATGAATACCCACATCAGGATGAGGAGGATAGGGAAAAGAAGCCACTCGAGCAGTGTGCTCCAGAACTTGCTGTCATTCTCGACCACCACCCGGAACCTGTCCTCTTCCGGAAGAGAGCTGTTCAGCTGCCCGAAGGTCTCCTCGGGATTGAAACTTGTAGATACGAGGAATATGAAATGGGGAGACTTCTTCGGCACCACTCCCCCGAATTTATCAGCATATTTGGCAAGCCTGTCCGGCTTGATGGTGACCCTTCCTTCGAAATCATTCCTGATGAAGGTGATCTCCTTCACATCGCCCGCCTCTATCTGTGTCTTGACATCCTCCCATTCGATTTTCTGGGGGTTCGCCCCGCCCTGGTTGAAGAACATCCAGATAATTCCGAATATGAGGATTATGTAAAACCATGAAAAATTAAAGCCTATCCGCACAGGTCTTTTTCTCTGCGGAGCTCCGCCCCCCTGGGAGGGCCTGTCATTTCCGACTGTACTCATTCCTTGAAATAAAAGATTTTTAACCCGGGATCAGTTTTCCCCTGAATACTCTGTCCGCTCTGCATCGGCCCACAGATCCTCGAGCCTGTAGAATTCCCTGTACTGGGTCTGGAACACGTGCACGACTATATCACCATAGTCAACTATAATCCACAGTGCATTTTCACGTCCCTGGGAACGCAAAGCCTTCCGGTGGCATTTTTCCGCCATCCTGTCCTCGATATTGTCGGCTATCGCCATGACATTGGTAGTCGAGTCCGCACTGCATACAATAAAATAATCCGATATTGCTGTCCCGATGTTTTTCAGGTCAAGGGCAACGACATTGTTGCCTTTTTTTTCGAGCATTGCGTCAGCTATGACATCAAGTTCGCTGTTATGGTTCATATTTGAATTTTCTTCTGTTAAATTTGCAGTCGCAAATATAAACAAAATCTGCACCAATGAAAAATATGACAGACATAATATGGTACGACTCCATAGATTCCACGAACAATCAGGCCAAAAGGCTGCTTTCCGGACTGCCGGCAATGTCTGTAATCGCAGCCAGAGAACAGACCGCAGGGCGTGGACAGAGGGGCAATACATGGAAAAGCGAGGCCGGCAGCAACCTCACATTCAGCATAGTGATGAGGTTCGGCCCTGAATTCCGACAGGAACTCCCGGCCAACTGCCAATTTGTCATAAGCGAAGCGGTGGCCCTTGGCATAAAAGACTATCTCGGAGAAGAAAATGTCCGTGCCAGGATAAAGTGGCCTAACGACATATATGCCGGTGACAGGAAAATCTGCGGGATACTAATAGAAAATACTGTCAGCGGAGAGAGAATTACAAGCTGCATCGCCGGTGCCGGACTGAATCTCAACCAGAAAGACTTCCCTGCCGAATTGCCGAACCCTGTCTCGCTTACCATGCTCACCGGAAAGGCGTATGATGTCGGGAATGAACTGCTCAAAGCCGTTGCCAGAATCTGCTCCCGTCTTGAAGAGGCGTTCCGTTCCCCGCATACTCTCCGTGAAGCGTATCTCGGATCAATGTACAGGAAAGACGAGATGCACAGCTACACGGACTGCTCGGACGGCAGTGTTTTCAAAGGAATAATCAGAGGGATTTCCGATACAGCACGCCTTATGGTAGAAACAGAAGGCGGGAAAATCAAGGAATTCTCATTCAAGGAGATAGGCTACCTTATCGGGAACAGGAAATTATGACAAGCCTGCCCGGAGGCAGCTACTTCATGGAGCAGATGACACCTGCAGGGTCCTGAGCCTTGAAAACAGCACTTCCAGCGACAAGGATATCGGCGCCTGCTTCTGCCAGAGCCCTTGCATTTGAAGGGGATACGCCGCCGTCAACCTCAATCTTCACTTCGGCTCCCAGACGGAGGATCTCAGCCTTCAATGTACGGATCCTCCCGTAAGTGTCCTCTATGAACTTCTGTCCTCCGAATCCGGCGAACACAGACATGACAAGCACGAAATCACAGTACCGGAGATACGGAAAAACCTTCTCTACGGGCATGTCAGGATTGAACGCAATACCTGCTCTTACACCAAAGGACCTGATAAGGTCCATCACCCTGCGAGGCTCTTCCATGGTCTCGAGATGGGCACTCAGCATCCGTACACCTGTGGCAGCAAATCTCTCCACATATTTTTCCGGACGGACAATCATCAGATGCGCGTCCATCGGTTTCTCCGCCCTGGAAGCAATAGCCTCCACCACAGGGAAACCATATGAGATATTCGGTACGAAGACCCCGTCCATGATGTCCAGGTGGAAAAAGTCCGCATACCTGTTCACAAGTTCAACATCCTTCTCAAGATGAAGGAAGTCAGCAGAAAGCATCGATGGAGCTACAAGTGGCATGGCTGATATACGATTAAGGTTGATGACTATGCATTACCGGCGTATGATGCAAGCACATCGTCGAGGAAGACGACGAACTTGTCGAGAGATTTCAGGTCGAGTCTTTCACCCGGGGCATGCACACCCTTCAGAGTCGGGCCGAAAGAAATCATGTCCAGACCCGGATACTTGTCAAGGAAAAGACCACATTCCAGGCCCGCATGGATGGCACGGACGACAGGCTCTGCCGAAAAAAGCTTCCTGTACGACTCCCTGCACACCTTGAGCAGCCCGGAAGAAAGGTCTGGCTTCCAGCCAGGATACTCGGATTCGTGGCTGACCTGGGCGCCAGCCAGCGAAAGGCAGGCCTCCACCTTAGCCGCAGCGGCATGGCGTTCGGAAGTGACAGACGACCTCTGACTGGTCCCGACCCTTACAAGACCGGGAGCCTCAGTCCTTACAGAAGCGAGGTTTGTGGAAGTCTCCACCAGTCCCGCTATATCCATGCTCATCGCGAGTACACCGTGAGGAGCCGCAAACAGGGCGGACACAAGCCTGTATGCGCAATCCCTGTCAAACACCTCCGGCACGGTCTCCTCAAGCACCGACGCCTCTGCCTGTACGCAAGGGTCCGACACCGAGAATTCCCTCTTCAAATCGTCCGCGAAAGAAAGGAAACGGCTCGAAACTGCCTCAGCATCAGAAACAGAGATTACAGCCTCGGCTTCGCGTGCGATTGCATTCCTCTTGTTGCCGCCGTTAATGCTGCACAAGTCAAAACCTGTCTTCAATTCATAATAGAGAAAACGTGCAAGCTGCTGTACGGCATTACACCTCCCCTTGTCAATATCATCCCCGCTATGACCACCCAATCCATTGAATATGCGTAATTTCAACAATTTTGTTTCCTTTGATAACTTTTTTGTTCCGCATCTGAAATACGCGGTAGTATCCATCCCTCCCGCGCATCCGACGAACAGCTCACCTTCATCTTCCGAATCCAGGTTTATCAATATCTTCCCAGTGATGAAATCAGGCTCCAGTGCTTTTGCTCCGTCAAGTCCGGTTTCTTCCGACACTGTAAAAAGTCCCTCAATCCGTCCTGTCGGGGCAGGATCTTCAAGAGCTGCAAGAGTCGCTGCCATCCCGATTCCGCAGTCAGCCCCAAGGGTAGTATCCCTGGCCACCATCCAGCCGTCTTCGATGACATATTTTATAGGGTCCCTTGAAAAGTCGTGTTCGACACCGGAATTCTTCTCGCAGACCATATCTGAATGGCTCTGCAGCACTATTACCGGCACATTCTCCTTTCCTTCCGCCGCCTTCTTGACGATGAGCACATTCCCGGCCTTGTCCGTCCTGCACTCCAGGCCGTGTGATGATGCGAAACTCTGAAGATAAGATATGATCAACTCTTCATGCCCGGATTCCCTCGGAACCCGGGTGATTTCCTTGAAAATCTCAAGAACCCTTTTTGAATCCATATTATTTAGCGGTTATCGTACAGGCACGAGCATCTTTTCAATATCTGTGACGTACTGCCTGAATCCTTTGTCAATGGTCATCAGATCGGATACCGTAGTGCATGCATGGAGCACAGTCGCATGGTCCTTCCCTCCTATCTCGGCACCGATAGTTGCAAGGGAGCAGTTGTTGATAAGATTCCTGCTCATATACATAGCAATCTGTCTTGCCTGGACAATCTGGCGTTTCCTCGACTTGGAGAGCAAGGCATCCCTTGTAATATTGAAATACTCGCACACAGCTCTCTGGACCTTGTCAATCGTGATATCCGAATCCTGCTCGCCAACAATATTTTCCGTAACACGTTCCGCCATGGCGACAGTCACTTCCTTATGGGTGAGCGTAGCGTTTGCAATCAGGGAAATAAGAGTACCTTCAAGCTCCCTGAAATTGGACTTGATCCTCGTGGCGAGATAGATAAGCACATCATCACTTATCGACACACCCTCCCTGAAGCTTCTAGCCTTCAGCATGGAAAGCCGGGTGGAAAAATCCGGTCTGGTAAGTTCTACCGAAAGCCCCCATTTGAGCCTTGAAAGAAGCCTCTCCTCAAAGTTCTGTAACTCTACCGGCGGTCTGTCCGATGTGAAGATCAGCTGTTTTCCTGACTGGTGCAGATGGTTGAAGATATGGAAAAACGCATTCTGGGTACCCGGGGACACAAGCTCCTGGATATCATCCACTATGAGTACATCCATCTTCATATAAAAGGCAAGGAAGTCCGTAAGCTTGTTCCTGACATTGACAGCATCCATGTACTGTGTCTTGAACCTGTTGGCCGGAACATAAAGGACCACGAGGTCAGGATATTTCTCCTTGATGGCTATACCTATGGCCTGAGCAAGATGTGTCTTGCCAAGACCTGGACCTCCGAAGAGGAAAAGAGGGTTGAACGGTGTCTTGCCAGGAGCATCGGAAATGCTCTCTCCGGCAGTGATGCCCATTTTGTTGCACTCACCTTCTATAAGGTTTCCGAAACAGTACACAGGATTCAGCTGAGGATTCACCTGGATTCTGTGCATTGCCGTCCCCGGAAAGACAAAAGGCCCTGGATTGGCCGCCTGTGAATAGGCGCTTGTGATATTGATGGCCTTGTTGACCGGAGGATGCCCGTGAGCCGCCGGATATGTCATGGCAGGCTGCACTGTGACTGGCTTGACCATGTACTGGAGCTTGGCTCCTGCACCCAGCTCCCTTTTCAAGGTCTTCTTCAGGACATCGAGGAAACACTCCTCGAGATACTCCCTGAAGAACTCGGTCGGTACCTCTATTGTCAACGTAGAATCCTTCAGAGAAACGGGCCTTATCGGCTTGAACCAGACCGAAAACTGCTGCGGCTCCACTATCTGCCCTATAATCTGGAGACAGCGGTTCCACACCAGGATATGTTTCTCTGTAATCATTCGGATTCTGTGTTAAGTCAATGTTACGATATTATCGAAAAACGGTTACAAAGGTGAGGAAAAATTTCTAATAATTTTTTCCAGTTGCTATTGTATATTATCTTTTTTTTACTTGCCGAAAAACATCCGAACCGGCGCCAAGTATATTTATAAATAATTAAAAATCAATGAATTACAAAACCATACAACCTACAATTAACGCATAATCACAAGTATAGCAATTTTTAAAAATTCCAAATTGGAAAAATAGTCAGAAGATTTTAATACTCAATTAGAACAACGATATCCTGACATATTTTTTAGGATTTTCCTGGATCTTTCTGAGCAGACTGTCCGCCTCGGATATGAAAGAATCCAGCGACTCGTACATGGAATCATCGGACATGAGCCGCCCTATCGTGCCGTCAGGATCCTGGAGACTTTCCAGGAATGTCCGGAAAGATGAAACCAGCCCGTCGATATCAGAACGGCTGAGAGCGGCAGTCACCTGTCCAATGTCGTCAATTGACCTGTCTGTCTTGACGGCAATGGTATCAAGCCTGGCACTGACGGACGCAAGATTGTCTATGAAAAGCCCAAGTTCCTCGGACCTGCCCCCTATCACAGACGATATCCTGCGCGCCTCCTTCATAGTGGACTCCAGGTCAGCTATTGCCTTGCTGATATTATCCCTGTTTTCCTGTCCGAGAAGGCTGTTTACAGAAGCTGTGATGGAATCAAGGTTATCCACAGTACTGGTGATTTTCGAAATAAGAGGCTGAATGCCGGAGGAAAGGGATGAGATCATGTCAGGCTGTGAGGCCGGCGCGAGGAAATCCCCGTCACCGGCGTCTGACGAAGAAGATCCGAGGTCTATACGGACAGCTTTCCCGCCCATTATGTCCCTGCTGTATATGGTCATCTTCGAATCCGAAGGTATGCGGAACTTCTTAAGGACAGAGCATGACACGTCGAACATCCCGGTCCCGGTGTTGTAGTCCACAGATGTGACGCTTCCCGCCTTATATCCCTTTATATATACAGGATCCGACTGGACAAGTCCTTCAACGTCGTTGTAGGACGAGACTATGGTCATCTCCCTGTTGAAAATATCCTTTCCTCTCAGAAAATTGATCACGAAAAAAGAGACCAGAAGCACAGCCAGTACGAAAATCCCTATTTTGTATTCTTTTCCATGTCCCATAGCAAATGTCATTTAAGCAACTGAAACCGCAGGCCAAATTCCCGACAGCTTCTAAAATCGGATGCTAATTTAAAAGTTGTTTGGATTTTTTCCAATATAATGACAGATTTCACGGCATAACCGCAAGAACAGTCACAGCCGTGATACCTTGCCGTCCTCGATCTTGACAAGGAACGCTCCGGGGAACTTCCTGCCCACTGCCTTGAGAGCGGCACGCGGCTCCTGTTCAGACGACGACACCTCCACTATATATTTATATATGTCACCTGATTTGACTTCAAGGGCCTTGTAACCTTTGAACGAACGGTCATCCTCAGGAAGGTCACGGCTTGTCGCCATGATCTGTATGCCGTACATCACCCCATGAGACAGGGTGTGCATCCCGGCGGCTTCAGGCTCTTTGCCGGATACGGCCCCCGCAGGAGCGATGGAAGTTGAAGAATAGTCAAGGCTGCTGTCGTACTTGGTCTTGAATTTACGGAAAGCCGTGAAAAGCCGTGAAGCTATCTGCGAACGTCCCTTTTCAGAATTTAGCACTTTAAGGTCAGCTGCATTGGATATGAAGCCGAGCTCAAGCAGTACCGAAGGCATGGATGTCTTCCACAGCACAAAGAACGGATCCTGCGACACTCCCCTGTTCTTCGCTATCGGCCCGCCGGAAAGAGACTCTATGACATCTCCTGCAAATAGGAGGCTTTGCTCATAAAAGGCATTCTGCATAAGATTGAAGAAAATGAATGACTCCGGGTCTTCCGGATCGAAACCCTGATAGTTGGTGGAATAGTCATCCTCAAGAAGGATAACGGAATTCTCTCTCCGGCACAGTTCCATGTTTCCCCTGAACAAGTCACTGTCCTTGCCGCTCGAGCGTCCGAAAATATGGGCCGAGAAACCGCTCGGAGAAGTGCTGGTATTGGCGTTTATGTGGATGGAGATGAAAAGGTCGGCATGGTTCCTGTTGGCTATATCAGCCCGTTCATTAAGGGTTATATACCTGTCTGTCAATCGAGTATAATAGACCTTGACCTCAGGGTACTCTTCTTTGATCTTCTGTCCGAGCTGCTTGGCTATGGACAAGGTAAGGTTCTTTTCATAGGTCCTGCCGTCTTTGCTGACACAGCCTGCGTCTTTCCCGCCGTGCCCCGGGTCGATGACCACTGTATTCAACCTCGGTTTTGTCTGTCCGGCTGTCTGCGCTGCCGCATCGGACAACGTGAAAAGACCTGCGGTGATGAGCCAGATCGCCGCAATAATGTATTTTGGACTCATATTAGAAGATTCTGTGTTTTGCAATTTTTGAAATTAGTATTACTTTTGCATCTTGCAAAATTATGAAAAATTTGCGGAATAAGCATATAACTATGGAGAAGCTGATATTCGGGGCTATTTTTTTCCTGATTATCAGCTCATTCAGTGTTTCATCCCAGGATGACCGGAGATCGAGACGAAAGAAAATGAGGGAAAAGCCGGCGGCAGAGCAGGTTATCGGGGACTCCACAAGCATGATTTCGGACTCGGCCCGCGCAGTAAGGGACTCCATAGCCTTCGCTGATTCAGTCGCACGGGCCGACTCGCTGGACCTCCTGGGGAAAAGCTCGCTTGAAAGACCGGCATTCTCCACTGCAAGGGACTCCATCGTGGAGGACTTCTCGGACGGGAAAAGGATGATCTACTACTATGGAGACGTAACAGTCACATACGGAAACATGAAGCTCTCGGCGGATTACATGGAGTACAACCTCCAGACACAGACAGTGTTCGCCAGGGGGACAAAGGACTCCACCGGGACATTTACCGGGCTTCCGAAGATGGAGGAAAACGGAAAGACATACGAGATGGAGGAGGTCCGGTACAATTTCGACACCCGCAAGGCAGTCATCACAAACATGGTCACCCAGGAACAGGAAGGCATCCTGCACGGGAAGAACATAAAGATGATGCCGGACCAGTCCATCAACATCACCAAGGGCAAATATACTGTCTGCGACTGCGAACATCCTCATTACTACCTGCACCTGACCGCAGCGAAAGTCATGACAAAACCGTCACAAAAGACTGTCTTCGGACCAGCATACCCGGTAGTCGAGGATGTGCCCCTTTTCCCTATTGTGCTGCCTTTCGGATTCATCCCCAAAAGGCCTGACAGGGCCACCGGACTGCTCATGCCGACGTTCGGAGAAGAGTCATCCCGCGGTTTCTACCTGAGGGACATGGGCATGTACTTCGTGCTCGGGGACTATTTCGACCTTTCCCTGACAGGCGACATATACACGCTCGGGTCATGGGCAGTGGACCTGAACTCGAGATACAAGGTCAACTACAAGTTCAGCGGTAACCTCGCGATAACATACTCGAACGACCAGACAGGAGAGCGAGGGAGCGCAGACTTCTTCCAGACCAGGAACTTCGGTGTCAAATGGAGCCATTCACAGGATTCAAAGGCACGTCCAGGAACCACTTTCAGCGCTTCGGTGAACTTCTCCAGCCCGTCCAACAGCAGATACAATTCGACATCTGTCACCGAGGCCCTCCAGAACCAGATATCATCATCCATATCATACTCCAAGAACTGGAACGGGAAGATGAACTTGTCAATCAATGCCCTGCACAGCCAGAACTCGAGGGACAGCTCATACTCGTTCACCTTGCCTAACCTTACGTTCTCCGTGAGCAGGTTCTATCCGTTCAAGCGCAAGAACAGGGTAGGAAAAGAAAAGTTCTACGAGCAGTTCTCCCTCGGCTACAGCACAACGCTCCAGAACAAGATCAACTTCAAGGCATCGGAGTTCAACCAGCCGGGATTCCTGAACAAGTTCCAGAACGGAATGACGCACAGTTTCCAGATCGGCCTTCCGAATTTCTCACTGTTCAACTACATCAATGTGACCCCGAGCATAACATACGGGATGAACTGGTTCTTCAACAAGACCGAAAGGTACTACAACCCGGAGACTGACAGTGTGGAAGAGCGTGAAGGAGGACAGTTCAGCACGTTCGGAACGACACACAACTATTCCGGAAGCATATCCATGAACACGAGACTGTACGGTATGTTCAGTTTTGGAAAGCACCGTAAGGTGCAGGCTATCAGACATGTGGTATCTCCGAGCCTGTCGTTCTCATTCAGCCCTGAGAAGGGTACCTATTTCAACGGATGGAGAACACTCACCTACACAGACAAGGAGGGCGTCCAGCACAGCGAGGACTATAACATCTACTCCGGACAGATATACTCACCGCCAAGCAAAGGCAAGACAGCCAGCATGAACCTCTCCATCGGCAACAACCTCGAAGCCAAGGTGAGGGACCTGCGGGACACCACCGGGGCAGGTACAAAAAAAATCAAGCTCATCGACCAGCTCAACCTTACCACCGGATACAACTTCCTTGCAGACTCCATGAGACTCAGCAACATAGGCCTCACTATGTCCACATCTGTGTTCGGAAAGGTTGGTATCAGCGCCAACGCCACATTCGACCCGTATGCAGTCAATGAAAGAGGACAGAGGATAAACAAGTTCAACGTCCAGACTGAAGGATGGAGCAAACCTGTCCGTCTCACCAACGCGAGCGCATCGGTATCCTACTCGTTTTCAGGCGAAGGCAAGATAAACGGGAATGACGGCTCGGGAGGAAGCGGCCCGGCGGACAACTATACGAGGATCTACTACCACCCGATAACCGGAGAATACATACCGGGAGGATATGTGTATTATATGAACCCAAGTGCACCATGGTCAGTAAACCTCAGTTATTCATATAGTTACAGTAGAAACTACCAGTATTCGAACAACCAGCTGATCACCAACCACCGACACACCCAGACACTTGGCGTGACAGGGAATGTCAAGCTCACTCCGGCATTGTCTCTGAACCTGACTACCGGATTCGACCTAATGGCCATGAAAATGACCACTACACAGCTCAGCGCCCAGTATGACCTGCACTGCTTCAACATATCAGTGTCATGGGTACCTAACGGACAGTGGGAAAGCTGGAGCTTCCGCATTGCAGCAAATGCGGCTGCATTGGCGGATCTGCTCAGATTCAAGAAAAGCAGCAGCTACTGGGACAATAATTATTGACAGGTATTGTTTTTCAGATATTTTTGCCTATCTTTGCGAAGTCTGAGCGGGTTTTTTCCGCAATTTCTGTCATTTTTATTGACTATTTTTTCTGTATTTACATATTTTGATCAGATTTCTGATCTCATAACCGTTATTATATGCACAAGATTTTTGAGCTGAAAGAGATGGATGACGAGCAACTCCTTGGCATTGCCGCGGAACTCGGAATCAAAGGGGCGAAGAAAAAAGACAAAGATTCTCTCATTTACGAGATCATGGACAAGGAAGCTGTGCTTGACTCCCAGAAAGCGCCGGAAAAACCTGCCAAGAAAAGAGGCAGGCCACGCAAGAACGCTTCCGCATCAGAGCAGAATATTGATTCCAAGCCTGATACGGCAAAGCAGGATCCGACGGCAGAAACAGCTGAATCCAGGCCTCAGAAATCACAGGAAGACAAGTCCGTAAAGAAACGCGGACGCAAGCCGAGAGCAGCTTCTCAGGAAGAAGCGCCTGCCGTATCGGCAGAAGGACAGCAGACTGATACCCAGACGGTACAGCAGGAAGCGGTAAAAGAAGACAAGAGAAACCGTAAGGCAAAAGCCCAGAGGCCTGAAAGCCCTGAGCAGAAACCTGAAAACCAGGCCAATGCAGGCAGCCAGGCAGAACAGCAGAACAGTGAAGCAGCCACCAGGCCGACCGAGCAGCAGGCAGAGCAGCCGGTACAGAATCCTCAGCAGCAGATTCCGGCAGCAAAACAGCAGCAGATGCAGCCTGTGCAGAGAGACAGGAGGAACCAGGGTGGCCAGCAATACGGCAACGGGCAGCAGTACAACAACAATAACGGCCAGGCGCCGCACATCCAGGACAGGCAGTACCAGCAGAGACTTCCGATACAGTACCAGCAGCGGCCGCAGCCTCAGCCGAAAATAGAGTTCGACGGAGTAATCGAAGCCACCGGAGTCCTTGAAATCATGCCGGACGGGTACGGATTCCTCAGATCATCGGACTACAACTATCTCAATTCCCCTGACGACATATACGTATCACAGGGACAGATCAAATCCAACGCACTCAAGACAGGCGACACCGTGACAGGTGAAATCAAGCCGCCAAAAGAAGGCGACAAGTATTTCCCTCTGGTCAGAATCAAATACATCAACGGCCGCACCCCTGACTTTATCAGGGACAGGGTTCCATTCGATTTCCTCACCCCTCTTTTCCCTAACGAGAAATTCACCCTGCTCGGGAACGGGCACAATGACCTCTCATGCAGGGTCGTGGACATGTTCACACCGATAGGGAAAGGTCAGCGAGGCCTTATAGTGGCCCAGCCGAAGACAGGTAAGACAATGCTTCTCAAGTCCATTGCAAACGCGATTGCGGACAACCATCCTGAAGCCTACCTCATCGTCCTTCTCATTGACGAACGTCCTGAGGAAGTGACAGACATGGCACGCAGCGTTAAGGCGGAAGTGGTTGCATCCACATTTGACGAACCTGCGGAAAGACATGTGAAGGTGGCCAACATGGTTCTCGAGAAAGCAAAGAGGATGGTTGAATGCGGACATGACGTGGTCATTTTCCTCGACTCCATAACAAGACTTGCAAGAGCATACAACACCGTACAGCCTGCATCGGGGAAAGTGCTCTCCGGCGGCGTGGATGCAAATGCGCTGCACAGGCCGAAAAGATTCTTCGGGGCGGCCAGGAACATAGAGAACGGCGGTTCACTCACAATTCTTGCCACTGCGCTTACAGACACGGGGTCCAAGATGGATGACGTTATCTTCGAGGAGTTCAAGGGCACAGGAAACATGGAGCTCCAGCTGGACAGGAAACTCGCCAACAAGAGAATCTTCCCGGCAGTGGACGTGACACTGAGCAGCACGCGCCGCGATGACCTCCTGTACACCCAGGAACAGAGCAACAGGATATGGATCCTGCGTAACTACCTGGCAGACATGACGTCAGTGGAGGCGATGGAATTCCTCAAAGACAGGATTGAAAAGACTGCATCGAACGAAGAATTCCTGATAACGATGAACGGGGACAAGCTGAAATAAGGACGGGTCACTGATCCGTGCCGCATAAACGAGAGTGTGTCAGAAAGGGTAAAATGCAAGCAACTCAGCATATTGCCGCTTCTGACACATTTTCATATAAAACAGGAGGAAGAATGATGACACCTGAAAGACATCCTTTAGAGCCATTCCTGCCGGCTGATGCAAAAGTGCTTATGCTCGGGAGCTTCCCGCCGAAAAGGGAGAAATGGTCGATGGACTTCTTTTACCCCAACTTCATTAATGACATGTGGAGGATTGTCGGATATCTTTTCTTTTCCGACAAGGAGCATTTCTTCGCACCGGACAGGAAACATTTCGACAAGGACTCTATCACCGCATTCTGCAACGACAAGGGAATCGCACTGTATGACAGCGCATCGGAAGTGATAAGGCTGAAAGACAACGCATCGGACAAATTCCTGCAGATAGTGGAGGCAACTGACCTGGAGGGGCTCCTGGAAAGGATTCCGGACTGCAGGACACTGGTCACGACCGGAGAGAAATCCACAGAGACAGTCTGCTCCGTCTTCGGATGTGAAAAGCCTGCAACAGGAGGGTGGACACCATTGAATATCACCCGATCAGGCAGGGAACTGCGTTTCTACAGGATGCCATCCACATCCAGGGCATACCCTCTGGCGCTGGAAAAGAAAGCGGAAATATACGGGAAAATGTTCCATGAAGCCGGACTGCTGTAGCTGGAGCCGGGTCTCCCGCAAGACATGACCACGCTTCCGACAACCCTGACAGTGAGTACAGAAAAATATCCAAAGTAGAGATGGTACTATATAAAAAAAATGAGCCGTCGCCGCTCCCGCGGGGACCACTCATACTAACCACATAATTAATAACACTAAAACTAATAACCAATAAGTCGAGGTGCCAAGCAGAATCGAACTGCTGTGCATGGTTTTGCAGACCATTGCCTAACCACTCGGCCATAGCACCTTATTTCAAATATCCCGTCCTTAAAACGGACTGCAAATATAGGAACTTTTTCCGGAAATACAAAACTTATTTTCTAAATCTTGTCTTTTCATTTCCTAAACCGCAATAGTATATTGCAATTGTCATGCCAAACATGATACCTGGTACAGGACTATTCCACATAAAGAAGAAGACCCTTGAGATATTCCCCTTCCGGATGATAGATATTCACTGAGTGGTCCGCAGGCTGGTTCAGGCGGTCAAGTATTCTGACGCTCCTGCCGGTCTGTGCTGCAGCACTGAAGACAGCAAGGGCGAACGACTCCTTATCCACCACCTGCGAACAGCTGTATGTGAACACCAGTCCTCCAGGCGCTACTTTGGATATGGCGTATGCGTTGAGTCTCTGATATGCCCTCAATGCGTTCTTCAGCGCCCCCCTGTGCTTGGCGAAAGCAGGCGGATCCACCACCATAAGGTCATACTTTTCCTCCGGGCATGTCTTCAGGAAGTCAATTGCATCACAGCAGTATCCCGTGTGACAGCTCTCATCAAATCCGTTTTCACGTACGTTCCTGGCTACAAGGTCCATGGCCTTTGCGGAACTGTCAACGGAATCCACATGCCTGGCCCCTCCGGCAAGGGCATAGACTGAAAATCCGCCGGTATAGCAGAAAAGGTTCAGAACATAACGCCCGTTTGCGTACCTCTCCACAAGGGCCCTGTTCTCCCGCTGGTCAAGAAAGAAGCCGGTCTTCTGGCCGGATGCCCAGTTTACAATGAACCTGTGCCCGTTCTCAAGGACGGCCGACTCGTCTGAGGAAAAACCTTCCCTCCTGTACATGTAGCCGTCAACAAGGTCAAGCCCGGCCTTGAAAGGGGCGGTACCCGAACTCTTGTCATAGACGGCCTTCAGGCTCTCCCCGAACACTTTCCTGAGAGCGTCTGAAATCTGTTTCCTGCTCCGGAACATCCCTACTGAATGAGCCTGGAGGACGCACACGCCGTCATAGAAGTCGATGATGAGCCCCGGGAGATTATCCCCCTCCCCATGTACAAGCCTGTAGCAGTCCGTGCGCACCTCGCTTCTCCCGGAACCGGATTCCGGGTCAGCGGCGAGTCCTGCGGCAATCCGCACAGAAAGGGCCCTCCTTATCATTATCTCCCAAAAGTCCGGACTCTGCACATCAGAGTCGAAGCTGAGGATACGTACCGCTATAGAGCCTATCTGGTAGTGCCCCCATGCCATGAAAGTCCCGTCAGAAGAATACACACCGACGATATCGCCCTCCGAAGGGTTCCCTGTTATCTGGGCGATGGCTCCTGAGAACACCCACGGATGGAAGCGCCTCAGGGACTCTTCCCTCCCCCTTTTCAAAATTACCTTGGTCATTTCCGATCAGATTGGTTTGGAAGGGGTACAATCCCCTTGCTTTCAGACATTTCCCTTCTGGCCTGCATGAGTCTGAGATACATCTCGCGGCACACCCAGGCATCAGTTGCAGCATATTTCTCCTGCGACTCGGAAAGAGTATCAGCCTCCCAGTTGGAAAGCTGCTGGGATTTGGAAATCCTGAAACCCAGGATAATTGCCGTCATCTTTTTCACACTCTTGTCCCTGATCCCGAACTCCGTGACCATCTTCTGCAGATCCACGAAGGCCTTGGGTGCAAATTCCCTGTATCGCTGGAGACCGCGGATGTCGTCGTTGATGGCAGCCCCCACCTTGATGACCTTGTCACTTCCGAGAAGACTGCACAACCTGCGGTGCATCCCTATGCTCTTTATCCTGAAAAGATATGCCTTTTCGGGCCCGGAAAGCTGCAGCAGGGCAACGCCGTAACGCGGCTGGTCAGGAGAGAAGCATGGTCGTGTCTCTGTATCGAAGCCTATGATCTTCTGGCTCCTGAGATAGTTGATGGCCCTGTTGAACTCGGCGCCCACGGTATCGATGACAAAAATCTTTCCCGGGAAGCTGGCAAGTTCCAGCTTCTCGAGATCTTCAGTGGTGATGCTATCCTTAAACATTGTCAGATTCAGATGAAGAGAAGTTCGCGGTACTTAGGCAAAGGCCACATCTCGTCATCAACTATCATCTCGAGATGGTCGGCACTGTATCTGACTTTGTCCATCAGATCCTTTACTTCATGTGAATATACCTTGGCCCTTTCTGCGATGTCCTCTATCCTGTTGGCCCTCTTGCGTGCCTCCACGAGCTCCTCGACATCATGCGAAATGGCATTGGTCAGGCAGGAGATCTTCTTGAGGGTCGAGAACTCGGAAGAACAGAGGCTCTTGTACTCGTCCCCGAAAATCTCCTTCACCCCGCGCACGTTTTCAATGAGGATGTTCTGATACCTTACGGCTGCAGGAAGGACATGGTTGAGACAGATGTCCCCTATCACCCTGGCCTCAATCTGGAGCTTCTTCACGTATGTCTCGTTGAGCACCTCAAACCTGGCCTCGACCTCATTCGGAGCGAGTACACCGAGCTTTGAGAAAAGGTCCACTGTCTTCTGCTCGTGATATACCTCATAAGCCTCAGGGACATTCCTTACAGCCCTCAGGCCGCGTTTCTCAGCTTCAGCCTCCCATTCCTTGCTGTATCCGTTCCCCTCGAACATGATATTCCTCGAATCGTGTATGAACTTCCTCACTACATTCATCACTGCAGTAGAGAGGTCCTCTCCCTTTGACACGAGGGAATCAACTTCACTGCGGAATTTCCTGAGGCTCTCAGCTACAATCGAATTAAGGATATATGTGGCTGAAGCGACATTCTGCGAAGAGCCTACGGCACGGAACTCGAACCTGTTGCCGGTGAAGGCAAAAGGAGATGTCCTGTTCCTGTCCGTATTGTCAGGGAATATCTCAGGGATGGAGTTCACTATCTTTATGGACTCGAGACCGGCCTCGGCCTCAGGGAGGGTCTCCATGTTGTCGATTGCCTTGAAAATGCTGGAAAGAGTCGAGCCCGAGAAGATGGACATGACCGCAGGCGGGGCCTCGTGGCCTCCGAGGCGGTATGAATTGCTGAGGGTGGCCACACTGGTCATCAGCAGGAAATTATGCTCATAGACAGCGTTAACCACAGCAGCATAGAATGACAGGAACTGGAGGTTCTTGTTCGGGGTCTTCCCCGGTGAAAGGAGATTCACTCCCGTGTCTGTGACCATGGACCAGTTGCAGTGCTTTCCGGAACCGTTCACCCCGTCGAAGGGCTTTTCATGGAAGATGACCTTCAGGTGGTGCTTCTCGGCGACCTTCTGCATGATGATCATGAGCATCATGTTCTGGTCAATCGCCTTGGTGGCGCCGCAGAACACCGGAGCACATTCGAACTGGTTGGGAGCCACTTCGTTATGACGTGTCTGGAGAAGTATCCCCAGTTTGTATGCCTCTGTCTCGAAGTCTTTCATGAAGGCGCTCACCTTGGAAGGGATAGCCCCGAAGTAATGGTCTTCGAGCTGCTGGTCCTTGGCTGAGGTATGTCCGATAACCGTACGGTCGCAAAGCACGAGGTCCGGCCTGGCGTTATACAGGGACTCGTCTATCAGGAAGTATTCCTGCTCGAGACCGAGATTGACATTCACGCTCTTGACAGACTCGTCGAAAAGGTTCGCCACAGCCGTGGCTGCCTCGCTGAGGACCTGGAGGGACTTGAGGTTCGGCACCTTGGTGTCGAGAGCCTCTCCCGTATATGAGACGAACACCGACGGGATGCACAGTGTACCGTCAAGGATAAACACCGGCGATGACGGGTCCCAGGCAGAATAGCCTCTGGCCTCGAAGGTGTTACGCAGTCCTCCGTTAGGGAAGCTGGATGCATCAGGCTCCTGCTGGACAAGTGCGCTGCCGTTGAATTTCTCGAATGCCTTGCCGTCCTTCACCGAAATGAAGGCCTCATGCTTCTCTGCTGTGGCGTCTGTAAGCGGCTGGAACATGTGAGTGTAGTGGGTAGCTCCCATCTCGATGGCCCAGGACTTCATCCCGGAAGCAATCTCGTTAGCCACGCTCCTGTCAAGCTTTGCTCCGAACTTCACTGCAGACAAGACGGCTTCATAGGCCTGCTGGGACATGTATCCTCTCATCTTGTCGAGATCAAATACATTCTGGCCGAAGTAATGAGATACCGGCCCTTTTTCAACATAGAAGCGCTCCGCTGTATGGGAAGCGGCCTCATCCAAAGCTCTTTGTCTAAATGCAGCCATAGATTGAACAAGATTAAATTTTTAAGAACGAGCGCAAAGGTAAAAAAAATATCAAACTACCGGAATTTTTTGGGGTAAAAACATATCCGCATATAAAAAATATTAACTTTGCCATCGTTTAAGAAAATTCTAATACGATTCGATATGGTACAAATTTCCCAGAAAGCCCAGCTAATGCCGGCTTCTGCCATAAGGAAGCTGATTCCTCTGTCAGACGCTGCCAAGAAACAAGGAGTGAAAGTCTATCATCTGAACATGGGACAGCCTGACTCCAAGATCAATTCTCCGGAATGCGCTCTGGATGCAGTCAGGAACTTCAAGGGGACCAATGTCTCATACTCCAACTCAGCCGGCCTGATGGAGCTCAGGGAAGGCCTTGTAGAGAAGTATTACAGGAAAATAGGTATAGATATAGAAGTGCCCGAACTCCTGGTGACGGTAGCCGGAAGCGAATCCGTGCTGATGTCCCTCGAAATAACCTGCGACGAAGGTGACGAAGTCATTGTGGTCGAGCCGTTCTACACCAACTACAACACGTTCGCATTCATGAACGGCATCACCCTGAAGGCTGTACCGACAGACATAAGGAACGGCTTCCAGCTCCCGGACATGGCGGAATTCGAGAAGGCCATAACCGACAGGACAAAGGCAATCCTCATCTGCAACCCCGGCAACCCTACCGGAACCCTTTACAGCAAGGAAAGCATGACAGCTCTCGGGGAGATAGTGAAAAAGCATGACCTTTTCCTCATCTCAGACGAGGTCTACAGGGAATTCTGCTACACCGACGAGCCGCATTTCTCGGCAATGAACATACCTGGGGCAGGACAGAACGTCATCCTCATCGACTCCGTATCCAAGAGATACAACCTGTGCGGAGTGCGCGTAGGATGCATAGTGTCACACAACAAGGAAGTGATGGCGGCGGCCATGAAATATGCACAGGCCCGTCTGTGCCCTCCGGTGCTGGGGCAGATAGCCTCCATAGGAGCCCTCGACACACCTGACGGGTATATCCGTGACGTACGTGCCGAGTACATCAGGAGACGTGACTTCATGATAGAGAACCTGAACAGGATACCTGGAGTTTACACCCCGATGCCGATGGGGGCATTCTACACTGTGGCAGAACTGCCGGTAGACGATACCGAGAAATTTGCAAGGTGGATGCTCGAGGAGTTCCGATACAACGGGGAGACCACGATGGTCACGCCGGCCGCATCCTTCTTCAAGACCCCAGGCAAGGGTACCAACTATGCAAGGATAGCGTACGTTCTCGAAATACCGGAGCTCGAAAAGGCAATAAAGTGCCTGGCTGAAGGACTTAAGGCATACCCCGGGAAAACGAACTGATACACATCAGGACAGAAAGTCCCGTACCGGTCTTCTTCATTCCCGATGGCGGAGGGTGATGAGCGTGATTTCGGGAGGTGTCCCGATGCGCGACGGAATCGCCGTCTCGCCCAATCCGATGTTCACATACAGGAGATTCTCGTGCCCGCCGGTGTCTGCTGAATACAGGCCCCTGTTCTCGGGGAACATCAGAGATGAGGGAGACCATCCGAAGACAGAGAACTGCATGGCATGTGTATGCCCTGACAGAGTGAGGTCTATGCAGGGATATCCGGACAGCGCCTTCCTCCAGTGTGTCGGGTCATGAGTCATGAGGATACGGAAACTTCCCCTGACACCGGACATTGCCTTGTCCAGGTCCCCGTATGACGGGAAATAGGCTGACTCAGAAATATTCTCCACACCTGCTACCGAAATGGTGTCGCACGGCCCGGAAGAATCCCCTGTTTTGCCGCAGCGCACAAAGTCGGCATGGGAGTTCATGAGGACTCTCCACCCCATCGCCTCCTGGCGTCTGACCACCTCCTTCACAGCCTCCGCCCTCAGGGAATCGGAAGCCCACCTGTGGTAGATGCAGTAGTCATGGTTTCCGAGAACCGAGAGTACGCCGTCCCTTGCCTTTATTCCGGACAGTATATCTTCAAGACCGTCCATCTCGGATGGATGCGATGTGACCATATCCCCGGTGAAGAGCACCAGGTCAGGCTCCAGAGAGTTGATTTTCTTCACCGCCCTTTCGAGGGAATTGGGCCTGAAACGGAAAGAAGCGAGGTGCAGGTCGGAAATCTGGACTATCCGGTACCCGTCGAAACCGAAAGGCACCCCTGGAGAAGAGACCTCTACATCCGACACCTTATATATATTCCTCTCGACAAGCATCCCGTAGAAAAACAGGAGAACGGGCAGCAGGAGGAACCACAGCCCTCGGACAAACACGCGCCTGAACCTGCAGCCGAAAAGAGACAGGATCCCAGCCGCCAGGGCGACAAGGACAAGGACTGCAACAAGCGCTGTCAGAATTACAGATACTGTCACAAACATATCGATACGTTAACGTGGATTTTCAATATCCTGATGATCATGCCCTGACCGGCTGCACTCATACTCGCAGCACCGCGAAGCCGGAGTCTCCATCTCGAGGGTCGAATGGGAAATGCCGTGGTCGCGGAGTGTGCGCTTCAGGTTTTCCTTGATACTCTCCATCTCGGATATGTCCTTTATCACCACATGTGCAGTCAGGGCGTTCTCAATGGTGCTTATCGGCCAGATATGGAGGTGGTGGACACCGGCCACGCCTGGCTCCGAGGCAATCAGTTTCTCTGTCTCTTCCAGGTCTATGCCCTCAGGCACGGCATCTATCGACATCCGGAGGCTCTCTGCAAGCAGCTTCCAGGTGGAGACAAGGATGATGACCGCGATGACCAGGCTGACAACCGGGTCTATGATAGACAGACCCGTAATGGAGATCACAATTCCGGAAACCACCACACCCGCCGAGACCAGAGTGTCCGCAGCCATGTGGAGAAAGGCCCCCCTTGTGTTGATGTCATGCTTCTGGCGGCTCATGAGCATGAATGCGGTGGCACCGTTCACCACTATGCCGGCAGCAGCGGTCCAGCCAACTGCAGCGCCGTCCACATGGACAGGGTCATGGAATTTCCTTATGCTCTCAGCCACTATCGCCCCCACTGCCGCAAGGAGGATAATCGCATTGAGAAGGGAAATCAGGACGGAACTCTTCCTGTAGCCGTATGTGAACTTTGGGGTCGCCCTGCTAAGGGAAAGCCTGAAAGCCAGCATAGAAAGCAGGAGGCTGAACACGTCGCCGAGGTTGTGCCCGGCATCGGATAAAAGCCCGAGCGAACCCGACCAGAATCCCACTGCGGCCTCGACGGCGACAAACAGTGAGTTGAGGACTATAGCCGTGACATAAACTCCGTTGAGTGAGGTGATACGGTGCACATGATGATGGGAGTGAGCGTGCTGTTCCATTCCTGTTCCTTTTTTGACGGCGCAAAAGTATCTAAAAGCCAATACAACCGGGTTGCATTTTCCCGATAATCCATACCGTAAGAATAAATTAACGTGAATTCGATGAATTTAATTCATTAAATTACATCGAATTACCTCTTTTCAGGAGCAGGCCGTGGCCTGCGACAGGTCCCCCGGCAGGGGGGAAGGAAGGGGGCGGCGCCCCTTAATAAGGGGCTGTCACGGAGTGACTGGGGTTTAGACAGACAGGATTTCTGTAGCAGGGCCCTTCAGGGCCGCACCGGAGCGTCAGCGAGGTTTCCGGAAGGAAAACCGAAGCAGTGAAGG
>JADILZ010000040.1 GCA_017695065.1 Candidatus Cryptobacteroides excrementipullorum | reverse complement strand
CTGTGGCCTGCGACAGGTCCCCCGGCGAGGGGGAAGGAAGGGGGTGGCGCCCCTTAACAAGGGGCTGTCACGAAGTGACTGGGGATTAGATTATATGATTAAACGCAAGTTTAATCATTAACGTCAGTGTGACGGATTCCGATCATAAACGGTAAAATGTTGATTTTTAGGATAATATTGTTAAACATAAATTCGTCGAACTGACGTAATGTTAATCGGACTGCCCCTTTTTATGGTGCAGGGAAACCTGTCGCTGACGTAAAACCAATGGAGGTGACCGTGAAGTCCTTCGACTTTCAGGTCACCTCCTGTCTTTTTATCCCGGAAGCCCGGCCCGTTCACTTTCCAGTGCAGGGACACAGGCTTTTCTCCCGTACTGCGGTTATTTCTTGAAGTAGCGGTTGTACAGTCCCTGGAAACCGGCTCCGTGACGGGCCTCGTCCTTGCACATCTCATGTACAGTATCATGGATGGCATCGAGGTTCTGGGCCTTTGCAAGCTTTGCTATGCGGAGTTTGTCTTCGCATGCGCCTGCCTCTGCCTCAATCCTCTTCTCGAGGTTGGTCTTGGTGTCCCATACCACTTCACCGAGCAGTTCGGCGAACCTTGAAGCGTGGTCTGCCTCTTCGAAAGCATATCTCTTGAATGCCTCTGCTATTTCAGGGTAGCCTTCCCTGTCAGCCTGGCGGCTCATGGCAAGGTACATCCCCACTTCAGAGCATTCACCGTTGAAATGTGCCTGGAGTCCCTCCACGATCTCAGGGTCAACTCCCTTCGCTACTCCGAGCCTGTGCTCGTCAGCCCATGCCTTTGCGCCTTCTGTCTCTACGACTTCAACGAATTTGTCGGCCTTTGCATGGCACAGAGGGCACTCTGCAGGAGGGTTTTCCCCTTCATATACATAACCGCACACAAGGCATCTGAATTTCTTTTTCATATCTCAATCTCCTTTTAATTGTTGTAAAAAAATTGTAGTCAGGGTTTTCGGACAGAATGACCTAATTTTGAATTATTCAAATCTGAAAACCTCGGCAAATGTAGTCAATTTTCCAGATTCGGCAAATTTTTCTGCCAAAAAACTTATTCGCATCCGTCCGGTGCCGGCAGTGTGCCGTATGCCCCGTAGCCATGGCAATGCAATTTTTTTTTGTGATGCTCCCGGTTTCTGCGTATATTTGGCCTTACGGCCATTTATACTGTTGTGCCACGGCACGGTGAATGAAAACTTGCCCTGCTCACGGCTTCTGCGTATATCGTAATCCGGTCCTCTTGATAAATATTTTTTTTCAGATGATAATAACTTTAGTGATTCTCGTCATTGCGTCTGCCTTTTTCGTGTCCGGAAAAGTCCGCTCTGACATTGTGGCGCTCTGTTCCCTTATTGCTCTTATGGTGACTGGTGTCCTGACTCCTGAAGAGGCCCTTTCAGGGTTCTCCAACAATGTGGTTATCATGATGATAGGTCTTTTTGTCGTCGGAGGTGCAATCTTCCAGACAGGACTGGCCAAGATGATAAGTTCACGTATTCTTAAACTGGCGGGGAACAGCGAGATCAAGCTGTTCCTGCTTGTGATGCTGGTCACTTCGGCGATAGGGGCTTTCGTGAGCAATACCGGAACCGTGGCTCTAATGCTTCCTATCGTGGTGAGCCTTGCAAACAATGCGGGCATCACTTCCGGGAGACTTCTCATGCCTCTTGCATTTGCCAGCAGCATGGGCGGAATGATGACCCTTATCGGTACCCCGCCGAACCTTATTGTCAGTGACACTCTTTCCGCAGCCGGATATGAGCCGCTTTCATTTTTCTCATTCACTCCTGTGGGGCTGGTCTGCATAGTCACCGGCATCCTCGTCCTGCTCCCTCTGACCAGATGGTTCCTGTCCGGGAAAAAGAAGAAAGAGGGAGGATCTGTGCCGGGAAAGTCGCTGAACCAGCTTGTGAAAGAATACGGGCTTTCCAGCAATCTGTTCAGGCTCAGGGCCGTGTCCTCGTCCGGAGCGGTCGGGAAAACTATCATGCAGCTTGACGTGCGCAGAGTCTATGGACTCAATGTTTTGGAAGTCAGAAGGATAGAAGCTGCACAGCACCGTTTTCTGAAGACTGTGACCCAGAAACTTGCTTCGGCGGATACGGTGATCAGGCACGGGGATGTGCTGTATGTGAGCGGGGATATAGCGGCCGTGAACCGTTTCGCCGGGGATTACGGCTTGGAGATGCTGGATGAACATACTACGGAGATGGCCACTTCCGATCCTCGCAAGTCTCTGGCTTTCTATGATATAGGCATAGCCGAAATATTGCTTACCAATTCCTCCAGGATAGTGAACCAGACTGTGAAGGAGGCCGGATTCAGGGACAAGTTCAACGTCAATGTACTCGGTATCAGGCGCAAGAAGGAATATATCCTTCACGAACTCGGGGATGCTGTGGTCCATGACGGGGATGTCCTTCTTGTGCAGGGGACATGGCCGGATATCGCACGGCTCGGCAAGGAGGATACGGAGTGGGTGGTGCTCGGAGAGCCGCTTGCCCAGGCCCAGAAGGTTACCCTCGACTACAAGGCCCCGGTGGCTGCTGTCATCATGATACTCATGGTGGCGATGATGGTCTTTGACTTCATACCTGTGGCTCCTGTCACTGCTGTGATGATAGCCGGGATGCTCATGGTCCTTACAGGATGTTTCAGGAATGTCGAGGCGGCGTACAAGACGATTAACTGGGAGACCATAGTCCTTTTCGCCGCAATGCTTCCTATGTCCCTGGCACTTGAGAAGACCGGCATATCCGAGTACATATCTGAGGCGATGGCCGACGGTCTCGGTTCCCAGGGCCCTATGCTCCTGATGGCGGGCATATACTTCACGACTTCCCTCATGACAATGTTCATAAGCAATACGGTCACCGCTGTCCTCATGGCCCCGATAGCCTTGCACAGCGCCGTTCAGATAGGGGTAAGTCCTGTGCCTTTCCTTTTTGCGGTGACGGTGGCGGCGAGCATGTGTTTCGCTTCCCCGTTCTCCACGCCTCCGAATGCGCTCGTGATGCGGGCCGGGCAGTACACATTCATGGACTATGTGAAGGTAGGTCTTCCTCTGCAGGTGATCATGGGAGTTGTGATGATACTTGTCCTTCCGCTCCTGTTCCCGTTCTGAGAGGTGGATCTATGGTTCGGGTAATGTCCGTCTTGGGATGGAATGAATTCACGCGGAATGACTGTAATCGTTTAAAGGAAAAAACGCCGAAACTGACGCTATATGGTACCATTTCTTGAACAGGTAGTCAGGGAATACTTTCCCGGAATGTCCGCAGACCTGTGCTTCATCTTTCCGAACCGCAGGTCCATGGTCTTTTTCCGAAAATATCTTGCCGATACGGTGGCCGTACTCGGGGACTCTCCGCTCATGGCTCCGGAGATGTTCACAGTCAATGATTTCTTTGCCCGCATACATGGCGGAAGGACCGCAGACAGGGTGACACTGCTGCTCGAGCTGTACGGCTGCTACCGGGAGCTCAATCCCAGGGCCGAGACTCTCGACGAGTTTATCTTCTGGGGGGATATCATACTCGGGGATTTCAATGATGTGGACAAGTACCTTGCGGATCCATCTCGTCTTTATGCCAATGTGGCCGATTTCAGGGCAATGCAGGATACATTTGAGTATCTTACTGACACCCAAAGGGCTGCTATAGAGGGATTTGTCAGCCATTTCAATGACCGCAGCGGGCGTCTGACCGTTGATCCAGGTTCCGCGAACCCCAATGTGAAAGAGCGCTTCCTCCAGATCTGGAATATCCTGTACCCGCTGTACCGCCGGTTCGGCCGGGTCCTGGAATCCAAAGGACTTTCATACGAGGGCATGGTCTATAGAGGTATAGCTGAGAGGCTGGGGTCAGAATCTGTGACTGACATGCTCGAATCTGCTTTCCACAGAAGGATGAAATATGTCTTCGTGGGGCTCAACGCGCTGAACGAGTGTGAAAAGGTTCTTATGCGCAAGATGAGGGATGCCGGGATTGCAGAGTTCTGCTGGGATTATTCAGGAGACATCATACGAGATTCCGGGAACAGGTCGTCATTCTTCATGAGCGGGAATGTGAAGGAGTTCCCTCAGAAATTCAATCCTGACCCCGATGGTGTCGGTGTGCCATGTTTCAATGTCATAAGCGTGCCTTCGTCGGTCGGCCAGGTGAAGCAGATTCCTGCCATCCTAGAGAAAATAGCCGCGGAGCAGGCTGGAGGTGACATGTCCAGGGTGGGGGCAATACCGGACAGGAAGTCAGGGGCTCCGGATGCCGGATGCGCCGTTGTCCTGCCTGACGAAAGCCTATTGACCCCTCTTCTGAATACCGTGCCTCCTGAGATAGAGGCTGTCAATGTGACTATGGGCTATCCGATGACAGCCAGTTCGTTCTATGCCCTCATGTCTGAGATTGCAGCCATGCAACTCCATTTGCGCAGACGTGCAGACGGATGGTGCTTCTATTACAGGCAGGTATGGGCCATGTTTTCCAACAGCGTCTTCAGAAAGGCGATGGGCGAGGCCGGGGCTGCTGCCGCAAAGTCCGTGAAAGAAGGCGCGAAACTCTACATTCCAGAGCAGGACTTGAAGTGCTGCCCTCTGTTCGGGACGGTATTCAGGCCTGTTGTCACTGACCCCAGGTCCGCCGGGAAGGATTCGACCGATGCGCTTGCGGCTTATCTTACGGACGTGGTCAGCCATATCGCCCCTCTTCTTAAGGATGACCCTGGACTTGCCGTGGAGCTGGAGTTCGCGAAAGAATATTTCAGGAATGTAAACCGGTTGAGGAGCATGGGCCTCGGTGTGCTTCCGGTTACTTTCATAAGGATACTGGAACAGCTCTCGGCCGGAGTGTCAGTCCCTTTCAAGGGAGAACCACTGAAAGGACTGCAGATAATGGGACCGTTGGAAACCAGGGCCCTGGATTTCAGGAACATTGTCCTTCTGTCGGCCAATGAGGGCATTTTCCCGAGGCGAAGCGTCAGTTCATCCTTCATTCCGCCTGAACTCCGGAAAGGATTCGGACTTCCAACTTATGAATATCAGGATGCCGTGTGGGCATACTATTTCTACAGGATGGTCACACGGGCTGAAAACGTCTGGATCCTGTATGATTCCAGGACGGAGGGCATGAAGAGCGGGGAGGAAAGCAGGTATATCAAGCAGCTTGAATATCATTTCGGTCTTCCACTGAGGCGCTCGGCCGCAGATGCCAGGGCAAGGACCGTTGAAGTGGAGGAGGAAATCCCCAAGACTGAGGACGATGTGAGGACGATGAAGTCCGTGCCCCTTTCCGCGTCTTCAATACAGAGTTATATCGCATGTCCTGCAAAGTTCTATTATTCGGCCGTCAAGGGCCTTGCCCCGGAAGAGGAGGTGTCGGAGTCAATGGATGCAGCCATGATAGGCAATGTCTATCATGCTGTCATGCAGGCGCTTTATCAGGGAGAGGATGCAATGATGTCCGCGTCCGGGCAGACAGGACGCGCTACAGGACCTGGGTTGCGGAGCGTGGACCGTGCGTATATAAGGGACTGGACAGGCAGGGTTCCGCAGATAAAGGCCAAGGTGCGATCCCTGATGGAGGAGCAGCTTAGGGACCGGGAGATTACAGGGCGCAACCTGGTGATCGAGGATGTGATTGTAAGGTATGTCCGCAAGACTTTGCAGCGCGATCTTGAGCTTATGGAGAAGCGCGGTGTCGATTCGTTCCGTATAGAGGGTCTGGAGATGAAGCTCGGTGCGAAGGTCGGGGACTTCAGGGTCAAGGGATTTATCGACAGGCTGGACAGTTTCGTGGAAGGTGAGCTCCGGGTGGTGGACTACAAGACGGGGAAAGTCCTGCCTGAAGACCTGGAGATAACAGATGAGAACGCTGCGGATACTGTGGAGGCATTTTTCGGGGATGGCCCATATGCAGGGAAGCCGAAGATAGCTTTCCAGCTTTTCTTCTATGACATGCTGCTCAGGAAGAACGGTATCGACAGGGGTCGTCAGATCTTCGATTCGGTTTATTCCACGGCCCGTCTCTTCAGTGCCCTTCCTGAGTCTGTCCCTATGGGCGAGTCGTTCTACAGCCTTATGGAAGAGAGGCTCACTGGCCTTCTCGGGGAGCTTTGCGACCTGTCTGTGCCGTTCCGCAGGACGGAAGACAGGGAGGTGTGCACGTATTGTGATTTCAGGATAATTTGCGGGAGGTAAGGATTATGCTTGAGATAATGAAGGCATCCGCAGGGTCGGGAAAGACATTCAACCTTGCAAGGAAATACATCACCCTTCTTTTCAAGAAGCAGGACAGGTATGCATACAGGCATATACTTGCCGTGACCTTTACCAACAAAGCCACGGACGAGATGAAACGCCGCATTCTCAAGGAACTGCATGTGCTTTCAACCGCACCGGAAAAATCCGGGTACCTCGGATATTTCATGGTTGAGGGGCTGCCTGCTTCTGTCCATGAGGGCATCGGGGATGAGGATATGGTCAAGGAACTTCCGGGAAAGCCGGGCCAGAAGATTACTCTCGCCTCCCTGGCTGACAGTGCACGGACTCTGCTGTGCAGCATACTGCATGACTACAGCGCCTTTGCCGTGAGTACCATAGACCGTTTCTTCCAGCATACCCTCAAGGCATTCTCCAGAGAGATAGGGCAGTTTGCCTCCTATCAGGTGGAGCTGGACAAGGATTCACTTGTGGCCGAGAGTGTCGACAGAGTTCTGGACTCCCTTACCGAGTCTGACAGAGGCCTTCTCGACTGGCTTACGGAGAGTGTGATGGAACAGATTGAGGCCGGGGGACGCTACAACCTGGAAAGCGGGCTTGTCTCCATGTCCCGAAGGCTGAAGTCGGACGAGCACAGGACCATGGTGGAGGCTCTCGGTCTCGATGAGGGCATGATGTACTCCAAGGAAAACCTCTCGTCCATCAGGCAGGCCTGCTCGCGGACTATAAGCCAGTTTGCAGGTTCTGTGAAGGAGGCGGCGGACAAGGCCCTTGCCATATTGCATGACGCAGGTGTGGATCCGGCCGAGTCGAACAGAGGGTTCATGAAGGCCCTGTATGTGCTCCGGGATGCCTGTCCTGATGTACGGATATGCGCCCCTTCCGACAGTTTCATGTCCAGGTCTGCTGACCCTGACCAGTGGTTCGCCAAGTCCAAGTCCGGGACCCTGAAGCCGCGGGTGTACCCTTTCCTCGAGGCGCCTTTCGATGATCTGCGCTCCCTTTTCGGAAAGCCGTTCAAGGTCTATAACACTGCGTGGATTCTGCGCGGGCAGCTGTACAATCTCGGGATAGCCGGTGAGCTATACCGGGAATTCAATGCACTTATGAAGGAAAAGAACGTACTCAGCATCGATGACTCCAACACCATACTCAAAGGCATCATCGACGGAAGCGACGCCCCTTTCGTCTATGAGAAACTCGGTGTGCGTTTCGAGAATTTCCTGCTGGACGAGTTCCAGGACACGTCCAGGATACAGTGGGACAATTTCCGCCCTCTTCTCCGCAACAGTGAGGCCCAGGGTGCCGACAATCTCATCGTCGGGGATGTCAAGCAGAGCATATACAGGTGGCGCGGGTCTGACTGGAACCTTTTCCACAGGGAACTCCAGGAGGAGTTCCCTGCCTGCCGCAATACGGACCTTGACACCAATTTCAGGAGTCTCGGGGGGATTGTGAAGTTCAACAACACCTTCTTCCCTCTCGTTGCGGCCGTCCTTGACAGCCAGTACGGGAGCAGCGGCAGCACCCCTGGCATGGATTCAATAGCGTCCCTGTATGAAGGTGCGGAGCAGAAAGCCGCCAGGTCTGGCCCGGAAAAGGGCTTTGTTGATATGTTGTTCTGTGACAGGGATTCGGAGAATGCTAAAGTGCTGGAGGCCATCCGTACCCTGGAGGCTGCGGGAGTATCCCGCGGCCAGATCACCGTACTCGTGAGGAACAACCGGTCAGGTGCTGACATATCATCATTCCTGATAGCCAACGGGGTGGATATCCTCACAGACGATTCCCTGAAAGTCAAGTCTTCCGTCACTGTCAGGCGAGTGGTGTCTCTTCTTTCCTGTGCCGACAACCCTTCCGACACGGTCAGCGGCTACCTTGCCAGAAGCATTGGTGCCGATGTCATCACGGAATACCATTCTATTGTGGATCTCTGTGAGGCGCTGATAAGGAAAGTCAGGGCTTTCGACACGCAGGCTTTTGACAGCGAGGTCCTTTATGTACAGTCATTCATGGATTACCTTCAGGATTATGCTTCTTCCAGCGGCAATGACCTGCACGGCTTCCTCAAGACCTGGGATGAGGCCGATCCGTACATCTCCTCGCCGGCTGTCACTGATGCTGTCCGTATCATGACCGTGCACAAGTCCAAAGGTCTTGATTTCCCGTATGTCATATTCCCGTATGTGGAGAATGTTACCCTGTTCAAGCCGGGTAACCACTGGTGCTCTCCGGACCTTGAAGGCACTCCGCTCGCAGGAAAGGCTGAAGGCCTGTATGATGTGAACCTTTCATCCGGGAGCCTCTCCACGCTTTTTGACGGAGACTACCGCCGGGAGCTCAGACTCCAGTATGTGGACAACCTGAATACCGTTTATGTCGCCCTTACCCGTGCATCGGAGGGCATGATCCTGATTTCCAGGACTCCGTCTGCCTCGTTCATGTCGAAACTGGACGGGGGAGACACCCCGCCTTTCTCCGATTTTTCCCAGATATTGTACTGGTTTTCACATATTTCCTGCTCTTCTAGTGGCCAGCTCGTCCCGAGTGACGGCGAGTCTGTCAGAATGGTCAGGGTGGACGAAGAAGACGGGAGTGTGCGTTTCTCATGCGGTCAGGTCATACCTTCCGGGAAGAAGGGCGACGTCTCTGACATCCAGTCCATCCCTTCCGGGTATCCTTCATGGCCTATAGACGGGGACTTTCCGGAGCAGGATGCGGACTGTGGCGGGGATCCTGTGCCGGTGGGTGAGCGCGGCCGTCTGAAGTTCAGCGCTGATGCCGCCGATTTCTTTTCTGCGGACGGACAGACCGGGACATCGGCCTCACAGAGGCTGAAGGGGATTGTCCTGCATGACATATTGTCAAGAGTCACGGTACCGTCCGACCTCGGTCCGGCAATCGAGTCCGCACTGATTTCCGGAGACCTCGACAGGAAGGAGGCTGACGAGGCCCGTGATCTGCTTTCCGAACGTATCCGCAGTGTCATGGACAGGGGATGGTTCCCTGATGACCCTTCAACGGTAAGGACTGAGGTCACGCTTGTCGATACGGACGGCAGCATGTACCGTCCAGACAGGGTGATCATAAAGGACGATACGGTGACCGTCGTCGACTACAAGTTCGGAGAACACCGTAACGGCTATATCCGCCAGGTGGCACGTTATGCCGATATATACAGGCGCATGGGATATGGAAATGTCTCAGCCTCGCTGTGGTATCTTGTCACCGGGGAGGTCAGGCAGCCGTGATGGCGGCGGCACATGACCGTCAAGGGCAGGCATGGCGAATTTTTATTTGCGAGGCTCTCGGCTTCTTTGTACATTTGCAGGTTGCAAACGATGGAAATTTTCTGACGAAGAATTTTGCATAATATTAGATTTCTTGAAGATCAGCCAGTTATGGATAATGAAATGAAAAAAGTGGGGCTTGACTACAACACCCAGAGAGAAAAACTCCGGATGCCGGAATATGGCCGTAATGTGCAGAAAATGATAGAGTATGTGAAGAATATTCCGGACAAGGAAAAACGTGACGAACAGGCAAGGGCTGTAATCAGGGTGATGGACACCTTGAATGTCCAGGGTCACCAGCAGGAGAACTGGGAGCAGAAGTTATGGGACCATCTCCACGCCATTTCCGGCTTTGACATAGATGTTGACTCTCCGTATCCGGCTCCGGAGCCAGGGCAGCTTTCAGCCCGTCCGGCGATGATACCGGTGAAGAGGAAACCTATCAAGGCCACCCATTACGGCAGGAACATCGAGGGTATAATCGATCTTATCGCGGACCAGCCGGAAGGGGATACCAAGACGGCGATGATCCGTTCGCTTGCAATATACATGAGGCAACAGTACCTTATATGGAACAAGGACAGCGTATCGGACGAGACCATTTTCCAGGATATAGAGAAACTTTCCGACTACAGGATAAAGGTCCCTGAGGGAATGCAGCTTACGCGCATTTCGTCGAATGCCGTCTTTGCCAAACCGAGCCTCAATCCGGTGAAGTCCGGAAACAGCGGCGTCCAGCGCCAGAGGACGGGCAACGCCATGCGCCAGAGGATGCGTAACAACCATTAATGAAGAAAAAGGGGATTCAGATGCCATCCGGAAAGTCACAGGACAAGGCTGCCAGGTCTGAAAAGAAGACCAGGCAGGACAAGCGTGGCAAAGGACTGCGTTTCAGGTCAAGATGGTCTGCCATGCCTGAAGACAGACGGGTCAGGATAATGAAGGTGGCCGGTCTGCTGGTCGGTGTTCTCGCCGTTTTCACTTTCGTGTCCGTGACCTCATACCTGTTTACATGGAAGGCTGACCAGAGCCTCCTCACGGAGACTGACATGCTTGATACCAGTGTAAGCGTGCACAATATGGGAGGCAAACTCGGGTATCGGTGGGGCCATTTCCTGGTGGGAAGGTGCCTGGGACTCGGAAGTTATGCCCTGGTCATTTTGCTTGCAGTCATATTCGTGAGGCTGTTTTTCCGCAACAGGAGCATCGGAGTGGTCAAATCTCTTGTGGAGACAGTTTCGGGTGCCCTCCTTGTCTCCGTGATACTTTCTTTCATATCTTCGCTTGCCGGACCGGACACCATATTCGGAGGCGGGCTTGGTGGAGACTGCGGCGCTGAGATTTCTTCCCTGTGTGTGAATCTTGTCGGGAAGGTAGTTACATTCATACTGCTCTTTGTACTTGCAGTGATTTGGCTGCTGTATGCGAGCGGGAGATTCTCCAGGTGGCTCGTTACCTTAGGCGAACGTCCTGCGGGAAAAAACGTCCGGGCAGCGGCCGGTGCTTCTGAGAGTGTGACCATGGAAAGGCACGCCGTGGATCCGGATGTGGAGTCTGTTGCTGGCGACATATATGAAAGTCACGCGGAAGACGAGACTGACGGTCATGTGGTGGAGGATATCGTGCCCGGTATTGATTTCGATGACGACCCTCCGTTCAGTGACGGGGATAGCGTACCGGAGACATCAGCCGGGACTGTGTCTGTGGAATCCGGATTCGGTACTCCGGCGGCAGGGGGGTCCGTTGCTGAAGGCGGTGGAGACCGTGCAGCCGTACATGAAGACGTGGCCGCCGGCGAGGGACTGGAGGTCATACAGGGACCTGATTTCCCGGATGTGACAAAGGAGCTTCCTCGCATAGATACCAGGGAGGGTCTCGAGAATTTCAGGTTCCCTCCGCTCGACTTGCTGAACGACTACAAGGATGGACGATACGATGTCGCACCGGAGGAGCTGGAGCGCAACAACAACAAGATACGGGCTACGCTGCTCAACTACAAGATACAGGTGGAGAAGGTATCCGCGTGCGTCGGGCCTACTGTCACATTGTATAAGGTGGTGCCGGCTCCCGGAGTGAAGGTGTCTGCGATCAAGAATCTCGAAGAGGATATAGCTATTGCATTGAGGATAAAGGGAGTACGAGTAGTTATCCTTACAGATGCCGTAGGTATAGAGGTGGCCAATGACAGGCCGTCCATCGTCCCTCTGAAGGCGATGCTGAACGATGACTCGTTCCGGAACAGCAAGGCGGAGCTGCCTGTTGCCATCGGATACACTATCATGCAGAAGGTCAAGACATTCGACCTGGCGGATGCTCCTCACCTTCTTGTCGCCGGAGCTACCAAGCAGGGAAAGTCCGTGGGGCTGAATGTCATCATAACCTCCCTGCTGTATGCAAAGCATCCGTCTGAGCTGAAGTTCGTATTCATAGACCCCAAGATGGTGGAGTTCTCTGCTTATGCGAAGCTGCTCAAGCATTATCTGGCGGTAATGCCTACAGCTGCGAGTGAGTCGGACGAGATGGACAAGGCCATTGTGAAGCACCCGAAACAGGCTGACGAGATCCTGCGTTCCCTGTGTCTTGAGATGGACGAACGCTATGTCCTGCTGAGCAAGTCCGGGGTCAACAATCTGAAGCTGTACAACGAGAAGTTCGTCAACCGTCATCTTCTGCCTACCGACGGGCACCGTTTCCTCCCTTATATCGTCGTGGTGATAGATGAGTATGCGGACCTTATCATGTCCGGAGGGATGGGGGCTGAATCCCGTTCACAGGCGCGAAGCATAACATCCTCCATCATCAGGCTTGCACAGAAGGGGCGTGCGGCCGGGATACATGTCATAATCGCCACCCAGCGTCCTTCCGTGGATGTGATAACAGGGCTAATCAAGACCAACTTCCCGACACGCATAGCTTTCCGGGTAGTCACCAGGGTGGATTCCGCTACGATTCTGGACAAGCCGGGGGCAGAGAAGCTTATAGGAAAAGGCGATATGCTGTATTATGCAGGTGTGGATATGGAGCGTGTGCAGTGCGCCCTCGTGAACATGGACGAGATAAACAGGGTCACGGAGTACATAGGGAGCCAGAACGGTTTCCATGCATGCTGCAGCACTCCTTATTATCTGCCTGAACTTCAGACAGATGATGCGGACTCCGGAAGCGGTGGCATGGTGGATATGCAGAATCTTGACCCTATGTTCGAGGAGGCTGCCAAAATGGTGGTGACTTACCAGCAGGGCTCTACATCCACCCTCCAGCGGAAACTCGGGATGGGATATGCCCGTGCAGGGCGTGTCATGGACCAGCTCGAGGCCGCAGGCATAGTAGGCCCGCAGGAAGGCTCGAAACCGCGGCAGGTGCTTGTCAGCGATCTCGGAGAACTGGATGATATATTGAAAGCTTATATGAAATAGCCTATGTCGTCTTTAAGAAGTCTGTTGTCTGTCATTTGCCTGGCTGTTGCCGGATTTCTCGGGAGCCAGCACCGCCTTTCATGTGCGGATTCCACTTCTTCTCCTCTGGAGAGGCTTGAAGATATGATGAAGTCATCTGAGATTACCTTTTCATATACTTATGATGTTTCCGGGATGAAAGTCGGCATGAAAGGGCAGGGGAGCGTCATCCTTCAGGGAGAGTCGTTCATCCTTGAGGTGGATGGACTGGAAATACGGTGTGACGGCAAGACCAGATGGACGATAGACAGGGGGGCGGAAGAGCTTGTCATCGAGCATTATGACAGTCATTCCGCTGACTTGGCGGCCAATCCCGCACTGCTTTTGCACAATGTATCTGATCTTTTCGAGGTTTCTTCACAATCAGTTGCCGAATACTCCGGCAAGAAGGCCACCAAGGTCGTTCTCGTCCCTAAATCTTATCCGGGACTCAGAGGTGTCACCCTGTATTTCAGATACGGTACAGATGAAAGTGATATCCTCATAGGGGCATCTGTCGAATCTTCGGACAGTGTAGTCACTGATTTCAGTATAGTTGATTTCGCATACGGTCCCAGGAAAGATGCCGGGAGATTCACATTCGATGTGGAATCCCTTGGCAGTGAATGGATTGTCACAGACCTACGGTAACGTTAATTCGATGTAATTTAATTCATTAAATTACATCGAATTACCTATTAAGGAGCAGGCCTGTGGCCTGCGACAGGGCCCCCAGCGAGGGGGTGGATGGGGGTGGCGCCCCTTAACAAGGGGCTGTCACTAAGTGACTGGGGTTTAGACAGACAGGAATTCTGTAGCAGGGCCCAACAGGGCCGCACCGGAGCGTCAGCGAGGTTTCCGTCAGGGAAACCGAAGCAGTGGAGGTGCCGGCGCAGCGAAGCGCAGCCGCATGCCCCACCGGGGCTGTCACGGAGTGACTGGGGGTGGACAGACAGGATTTCCGGAGGAAATCATTAACGTCAGTGTGACGGTTTCCGGTCATAAATGATAAAATATTGATTTTTAGGATAATACTGTTAAACATAAATTCGTCGAACTGACGTTAATGTGTGTAATAATCACCTCTATCCTATCCGACCCAGTAACGGGATGTCTTGCCTGTAATCTTCCTGATACCGAGCACTATGAGCCAGGACACAGCGAAAGCCGCCACCGCGGCTGCGGGTATCTGAAGGCAGACAGGTACTCCGGCAGCCCTCATAAGGGCAACTCCCGGCCCGGTGAAGAAATAGTGCACCATGTATATCCCGAATCCGCAGGCAGTGAGATTCGCGAGCATGGCCCGGATACGGGCTGACCTGACTTTGACATGCTTGCACAGCATGAATACGGGTACAGTCATCATCACGACATTGGGCGAACAATAGTAGAAAAACAGCTCCAGCTGCTCGGGCGTGTATTCAGGAAGGGATGTTACATGCCTGAATCCCGCAAATGTCACTGCAAATCCTGCCATGAAAGACGGTATCCCCCAGGCGAGGGTCTTTTTAAGAGAGACTGTGCGGGTACGGAGGCAGTGTCCCAGAAGGAGGTAACCGTTGAATCCGGCGAAATAGTACAGCATGTAGAACTCGTTCCACGAACATGCTCCCCAGATGTACGGGGACAGATATTCCCTTGCATACGGGACGAAAAGGGTGATACCCCATGCAGCCAGGAACCACAGCTTGGCCTTTTCGGAGGCCTTTTCCACCCAGGCGGAGAAGACAGGCATGAAAAGATACAGGCCTATAAGAAGATAGATATACCACATGTGGACATCCACTATGGAAAAGTTGAGCGGGATGTCTGCTATATATCCCAGAGACACCGGCAGCGACTGTCTCGTCACGTCCTCTCCCGAATACGGGAAGAATGTCAGGATGACATCAGGACTCAACCCGAGAAATCCGGTGATCCATGGGAAAAGGTTATAGATGACAGACCAGATGAGGAAAGGCCAGAACACGCGTCCGATGCGTTTCCTGTAGAACGGGCCGGCATCCTCCCTCACAGGCAGGAGAAGCGCACCTGTAATCATCACGAAGAGCGGGACACACGGGCGCAGGACCGCCCCCCATGCGGCACCCCAGAATTTAATAGACTCGAGTTCCGGGACATCGCCGTGGCAGGGACTGTCTGTTTTTCCATCATGAAGTAACTTATGGGGCATAAAAATAAAAGGATTCGTAAAAATATCCGTGATTACGGCACATAATTTTGGTCTTGTCGGTACGGAGATATATTTTTACCCCGGATTTGGACTGGAATACACATGGAACAGAACCCGGAACTCTCCCTTGCAAGGGATTTCATAGAAAAGACAGGCACGAGCCTTTTCCTGACAGGAAAGGCGGGGACAGGCAAGACCACATTCCTGCATATGCTGAAAAGGGAATGCCCCAAGCGGATGGTGGTGCTCGCCCCTACCGGGATTGCGGCAATAAACGCTGGGGGCATGACAATCCATTCCTTCTTCCAGCTTCCATTCGCCCCCTATATCCCTGAGTCTGCCTTCAGCCCTTCCGGTAACGCCAGGTACAGTTTCCGTTTCGGCAAGGAGAAAGTCAGGATCATCCGCAGCATGGACCTGCTTGTGATAGACGAGATAAGCATGGTCAGGGCAGACCTGCTGGATGAAGTGGACAGCGTCCTCCGGAAATACAGGGACAAGGGAAAACCATTCGGAGGGGTGCAGCTCCTGATGATAGGCGACCTGCAGCAGCTTCCTCCCGTGGTGAAGGATGACGAATGGCAGATGCTCAAGGAGTTCTACGATACCCCGTATTTCTTCTCGAGCATGGCGCTCAGACAGACCGGATACTGCATGATCGAGCTAAGGACGGTGTACAGGCAGAAAGACAGCGCCTTCCTGGAGATACTCAACAGCGTGAGGGAAGGAAGGTGCGGCAGGCAGGTGCTCGGTGCGCTGAACAGAAGGTACATACCGGACTTCAGGCCGGACAGGAAAGAGGGGTGGATACGTCTTGTCACACACAACTTCCAGGCACAGCGTATCAACGAGTCAGAGCTGGAGCAGCTGGACGGCCCGGTATTCAGGTTCAAGGCTACGGTAAGCGGTAAGTTCCCCGAATATTCCTACCCCACGGAAGCCGGGCTGGAGCTGAAGAAGGGGGCCCAGATAATGTTCGTGAAGAACGACACTTCCGGCGGACGCAGGTACTTCAACGGCATGATAGGAGAGATAACAGGCATTTCGGACTCATCTGTCGAAGTCAGGGTAAAGGACACTGGGGAAGAGTTCACTCTCGGGGAAGAGGAATGGACCAACGCGAAGTATGTCCTGGATGAAGAGACCAGGGAAATCAGAGAGGAGATAGAAGGGACATTCCGCCAGATTCCCGTCAGGCTCGCATGGGCCATAACCATCCACAAGAGCCAGGGGCTCACTTTCGAGCATGCCGTCATAGATGCCGGATATTCATTCGCCCATGGCCAGGCATACGTGGCGCTGAGCCGCTGCAGGACACTCGAAGGGCTGGTGCTTGGTTCCCCTCTGCATGAAAGGGCCGTCATAAACGACAAGGCGGTGAGGGAATTCACGGAACAGGCCAGGCAGGATGAGCCGGACCCGGCAAGGATAATATCCCTGCAGCGAGCATATTTCCTCGAGCTGCTCTCCGGGCTGTTCGACTTTCCTCCCATTGTCTCCGCGCTGTGGAAATATGTCAGGACGGCGGAAGGGTATTTCGCGGAACTGTACCCGAAGCAGATAGCCGGATACAAGGAAGCACTGCGCACTTTTTCCGCCGATGCGGTAGATGTGGCCGGGAAATTCAGGGTGCAATATACAAGGATGGCGATGTCGTCTGCGGACTGCACCTCTGACAAAGCCCTGCAGGAGAGGATACACTCCGGTGCACTGTATTTCAAGGAAAAGACAGAAGCTCTTGCGAAGGCGTTTTCCGATGCCCTGCCCGACCCTGACAACAAGGAGCTTAAGAAAAGGCTGAAAGATACGCTCAAGGAAGCCGACGGGCTGATATACAGGAAGACAGCACTGCTCGGGTCTGTAGTCGAGGATGGTTTCGACACATCCGGGTACCTGAAGAAAAAGGCAATGCTTGCACTTGAGGACGCACCGTCAGGACTCAGGAAGAAAAAGGCCTCCGCCTCCCAGGGCGGCAAGGCGGAAATCCCCTCCGACATACTCCACCCGGGACTGTACCGGAGGATAACCGGATGGAGGAAAGCCAGGGCCGAAGCCGAAGGTGTGCCGGCATATACAGTCCTCAGGCAGCAGACCGTCCTCGGTATCAGCAACATCCTGCCTCAGGACAGTGAGACGCTTTCAGGCATCCCGTATTTCGGAAAACGCAAAACCGAGAAATACGGGGAGGAAATCCTTGATATGGTCAGGGAATACATGGAAAGCCCTGAATACGGGAAATCCGGTGTCAGCAGGTGACGGCCACCTTTATCACCCCGTCAAGACGGTTCTCGAATATACGGTAAGCCTCCTCTATCCCGGACAAAGGGAACCTGTGGGTGATGAGCGGAGTGGTATCAATCCTGCCTTCAGCTATCAGCCTGAGTATTTCCGCGCAGTCACATCCGTCCACACCTCCTGTCTTGAAAGTCAGGTTCTTCCCGTACATATCAGGAAGGGGAAGGACCTGTGGACGGTCGTAAAGGGCCACGACAGTGACCACCGCATTGGGCCTGGCACAGTCCCAGGCCATCCTGAAGGTGTCTTCCGTACCGGCCACCTCAAGCACCACATCAGCGCCTCCGTGGCTGCTGTTCCGCATGACGAAGGACTTGCAGTCTTCCGGTCCGGTCACAAGGACCCCGGGATAGTGCTCCGTGACAAACCTCCTCCTTTCCGGGGACTTCTCGCAGACGATTATCCGCCCCGGATGCTTAAGCATCACACAAAGCAGAGTGCATATTCCGGTCGGACCAGCCCCTATTATCAGTACGGTGTCCCCGTCCTTTATCTCCGAGATGCGTGCGGCCCAGAATCCCGTGGCGAGGATGTCCCCGACAAACAGGGCCTGCTCGTCAGTAACCCCGTCGGGAATCCTGTCAAGACCGCAGTCGGCATGAGGCACCCTCACATACCCGGCCTGCCCTCCGTCTATCCTGCAGCCGAGCGCCCATCCCCCGTCGGGGTCGGTACAGTTGTTCACATATCCGTGACGGCAGAAGAAGCAGCGGCCGCAGAAAGTCTCCACATTGACAGTGACCCTGTCCCCGGGCTTCACAGACGAGACTCCGGACCCGGTCTTTTCCACGACTCCCACCATCTCGTGCCCGACAGTAATCCCTGGCACGGCACGCGGCACGCTCCCGTGCTTGATGTGCAGGTCGCTGGTGCAGATGCTTCCGAGTGTGACCCTGACAATGGCGTCACCAGGGTCCTGTATCTCCGGGACAGGCTTCTCCATGAGCCTGAATTCCCCTTTCCTGACGTATGTGTATGCCAACATATAAGGTGTGTTTTTACGGTATCGCCGTTCAAAAGCCCCAAAGTTAGCATTTTCTCGCTTCAATATATTAACTTTGGCCCGCAATAAAACGTTATGGCATGGATACACACACTTTTGTCAGCATGTACAGGGAAGCCTTCGGACAAGCGGCTCCCCTGCCTCTCATATTCTATTACAGCGACTCTCCGGCCGCAGAGACGGAAAAAGTGCCGGGATGCTTCCTGAGATACCTTCCTGCAGCGCTCGGGGGCACTCCGGTGAGCCTGAGCACGGACAACATGACCTGCGGAGGGGGAAAATTCTATGCAGGGTTCACCCCGATGCCGGACCACGTGCCCGTATTTGTATCGGAAAAGGAAAAATACAAGAGCTGCCCGGACCTTGTCAAAGCATATCTCGACACTTCCGGCCCGGTGAGGACCGGGAAGAAATACCTCAACTTCATAAGGGTGGACAAGGCCGCAAGCTTCGACGGGATGGAGGGGCTGCTTTTCCTTGCCTCCCCTGACGTGATTTCAGGTCTCTGCTCCTGGGCGTTCTATGACAGCAACGACCCGCAGACCGTGTCTCTTGTCTTCGGGTCCGGATGCTCATCAATCGTGGCAAATGCCGCCAGAGAGAACAGCAGGAACGGGTTCAGGACCTTCGTCGGGCTCACAGACCCATCCGCAAGGCAGTGGTTCGACCCGGGCATACTGAGTTTCGTCATCCCTGCATGCAGGTTCGCCGGGATGGTCCGGACCATGTCCTCATGCTGTCTTTCAGGGACACCGGGATGGAACAGGATACGGGGCAGGATCAATGCAGGTAAAGACGGTCAGGAGGTCTTCCTGTAGCTGAGGATTGCCCACGTCAGGGCCAAGGACCCGATGCCGAGAAGCCCTGCAGCATCATACCATACATCAGCCACCGAGCTTCCCTTCAGGAAGATGGCGCGCATGGCATCGGCATAGTAGCGCAGAGGATTGGCGTATGTTATGGCACGTGCCCATTCCGGCATTGAGGAGACAGGGGTGAACACTCCGCTCATGAGCATGAATATCAGCACGAAGAACATCATGATGAACATGGCCTGCTGCGCATTCTCGCTATAGTTGGAGATCAGCAGGCCGAGTCCTGCCGTCACCATGATGTGCAGGACGGTGAACAGGACCACACCCCACAGGCTGCCCCTGCACACATACCCGAACACGAGCCACGCTATCAGCAGGCACATCCCCAGCATGAAGAAGGTGATCACCCAGTACGGGATCATCTTGCATACGATGAATGAGGTCTTGCTTATCGGGGAGACGTTCATCTGCTCGATAGTCCCCGCCTCTTTCTCGCCCACTATGTTGAGCGCAGGGAAGAACCCGGTCACCATAGTCACAGCGATAACTATCAGGGCCGGTACCATGAAGACCTTGTAGTCCATGTAGGGGTTGTAGTAGTATTTCGGGGCAGCGTCGATCACTGCGCCGGATGAGCTGTCCTGAGAGGCGGCGTTCCCTCCCTGAAGAGACTGCATGAACATCATTACGCAGTTTGAAAGGTACTGCGAGCCGATGCTGCCCTTCGTGCCGTTGACCGTATTGACCTTTATTCCGACAGGCAAGCCCTCCCCGGTGACAACGCTCCGGCTGAACCCGTTCTCTATGGTAAGGATGGCATCTACAGTGTTCTTGTCCATCATCTCCTGGGCGGCACGGGGATCGCTGCACACATCCTTCAGCCGGAAATATCCGGATTCGGTACACTTCTCCACAAGCTCTGCTGAAAGGTCGGTGCGGTCATTGTCCACTACCACCAGGTTGATGTTCCTTATCTCCATGTTGGCCGCGAAAGGGAAGACCAGCATCATGACGATAGGGAATACTATCACTATCCTGGGCAGCATCGGATCTCTGAAAAACTGCTTGAATTCCTTCTCAATCAAATATTTCCACATGGCAAACCTTTTTCTTCCGTTTAATCACAGTCTTATTCTGAATTTCTTGACGCTCACTGCAAGCAGGAAAGCCGTCATGCCGGCAAGTATGCTGAACTCCTTGAGGATATAAGGGAAGCCGGCCCCCTGTATCATTATCTTCTTCACCATGATGATGAACCACTTGGCAGGGATAAGATGGGACAGGCACTGCAGGATGCCCGGCATGTTCTCACACGGGAAGATAATACCGGAAAGCAGGACAGTAGGCATCATCAGTCCCATCCCGGACAGGAGCAGGGCCGATTTCTGGGTGGACGCCACCACCGAGATGAGAAGTCCGAGAGAGAGTGACGTGAACACGAACAGGACAGCCACCCCGGAAAGAAGCATCAGGCTGCCGCGCAG
Organism: Candidatus Cryptobacteroides excrementipullorum; assembly: GCA_017695065.1. Lineage (GTDB taxonomy): Bacteria > Bacteroidota > Bacteroidia > Bacteroidales > UBA932 > Cryptobacteroides > Cryptobacteroides excrementipullorum. The sequence goes on along the minus strand of JADILZ010000040.1, from coordinate 91,574 downwards.
AGGAACACCCATCATGTACCTGGACAGGATGAGGATGGTTATGAAATTGACCGTGGAAACGAGAAGATAAGGCAGTACCTTGCTGACTATGATCCACATCGGCTTCACAGGCGACACAAGCAGCAGCTCCATAGTCCCGGTCTCCTTCTCCCTGACTATCGACACTGATGTCATCATCGAGCATATTATCATGAGGATGAGTCCCATGACCCCCGGAACGAAATTGTATGCCGACTTCATGGCAGGGTTGTACATCAGATGCACCGACGGGGCGAATGAACCCGTACCGTCCTGTCCGGAAAGCCCGGCTGAAATCTCCGTCTGCTCGCTCTGCAGCACACCGATGACATAGTTCACTATCATCTGGGCGGAGTTGGGATCTGACCCGTCGCCTATTATCTTGACGCTCCCCCGCCCTGTCTTGCGGAGCTCCTCCCCGAAGTCCCTGCCGAAGCATACTGCCACATCAGCCTCGTTCTTCTGGAACCTGGAGGCTATCAGCCCGGTGGAAGGAAGTATCCCGTTTATGTCCAGATACCTGTTGTTGTCTATCCTGTCCACAATCTTCCTCACGGCAGGATCGGCCATATCCCCCACGACATCCACACGTGCATGCTCTATCTCTGTCCTGACCGCATACCCGAACAGTATCATCTGCACCACAGGCATGATCAGGACAATCAGGATTGTCCTCTTGTCCCTCAGGATATGCCTGAACTCCTTTTTTACAAATGCGGCAAACTCTTTCATCTGATCGTCCTCCTATTCTTCCCTCCTGGCCCTTCCGGCCAGCATCCTGAATACTGCATCCATGCCAGACGCACCGTACATGCGCTTGAGCTCCGCCGGGGAGTCGAGCGCCTCTATCCTCCCGTCCACCATGATGGAGACACGGTCGCAGTATTCGGCCTCGTCCATGTAGTGCGTGGTGACAAACACGGTCACCCCCTTGGAGGTTGCCTCATAAATCAGCTCCCAGAACCTCCGCCTCGTCTCGGGATCCACACCCCCGGTAGGCTCGTCCAGGAACACTATGCGCGGGTCATGTATCATGGCTATGCTGAAAGAAAGCTTCTGCTTCCACCCCAGAGGCAGGGAAGAAACGAAGGAGTTCCGCACGTCCTCCATGCCCAGCCCCGAGAGAATATCTTCTGTCCTCGATGCTATCTGCTTGTCTGACAAGCCATAAATACCGCCGAAAAGCCTTATGTTCTCCCACACCTTCAGGTCCGAGTACAATGAGAACTTCTGGCTCATGTACCCGATGTGCCTCTTTATCTTCTCCGGTTCCCGGACAATGTCATATCCGGCCACGGTCCCTCCTCCGGAAGTAGGCACGCTAAGTCCGCAGAGTATTCTCATGGCCGTGGTCTTGCCGGCACCGTTCGCCCCGAGGAAGCCGAAGATCTCCCCTTTGCGGACATTGAAGCTTATGTTGTCCACTGCGGTGAAGTTCCCGAATTTCTTGGTAAGTCCGTGTATTTCGATAACGTTCTCCATTGTTCTATTCTATATATCATTCCTTATGGTCCCGTCCGGCCAGGTCCATGAAGCAGTCCTCTATACCCGGACTGGTCTCATGCACTTCGCAGTCCTTGAAGCCAGCCGCGGAAATGCAGGCAAGGATATCATCCGCGCAGGTCTCCCGGCTGTCTATTGAGACATGGTGCACGGCACCGAACGAGAAGCATCCGATCACGCCTTTCTTCCCGCGCAGGTATTTCAGCAGCGGGTACATAGGCGTCCCCTTGACGGACAGCAGGGTATAAGGGTATTTCGACACTATACCGGCAGGGGTTCCCGAGTCGATGATCTTCCCGTGCATTATCAGCGCGACCCTGTCGCACAGAGATGCCTCGTCCATGTACGGTGTGGAGACAAATATGGTGACGCCCGAGGCCTTGATACGGGCGAGCATGTTCCAGAAGTCACGCCTGCTCACCGCATCCACTCCCGTGGTAGGCTCGTCGAGAAACAGGACGGAAGGCTTGTGCACAAGAGCGCAGCTCAGTGCGAGCTTCTGCTTCATACCTCCGGAAAGTGCGCCTGCACGGCGGTCCTTGAAAGGCTCTATCTGCGAATAGATGTCCTTGATCACATCATAGTTCTCCGCGACGGTGGTCCCGAAGACAGTGGCGAAGAATTCCAGGTTCTCTTCCACGCTCAGATCCTGGTACAGGGAGAACCTTCCAGGCATATATCCGATCAGGCGCCTGATACCGGCATAGTCCTTCCTCACGTCAAGCCCGGCCACAGTGGCGGTACCTTCATCCGCGAGAAGCAGGGTGGTGAGGATACGGAACAGAGTGGTCTTCCCCGCCCCGTCCGGACCGATAAGTCCGAATATCTCGCCTTTCTTCACCTGGAGCGAAATTCCGGAAAGCGCACGTACCTTTCCGTAACTTTTGCCTATGTTATGTATTTCTATGGCATTCATTTTCTTACATACGCATACATGCCGAGTCTGAGATTCCCGTCATTCACGAGAGATACCTTGACCGCATACACGAGGTCGGCCCTCTCATCCCTTGTCTGGATATTCTTCGGGGTGAATTCCGCCTCGTCGGATATCCATGTCACAGTCCCTTCATACTCCTTGGGAGAGGCGGTGCCGTCATCCGGGATGACAGTGACCTTGTCCCCGACAGACAGGGATGCGAGCTGGGCTGTGGTGAAGTAGGCACGGACGAAGACCCTGTCCATATCAGCCACCTTGAAAAGAGGCTTGCCTGATACGACAGTCTCCCCCGCCTCGGCATATTTCGTCAGCACGGTCCCGCTCACGGGAGCCGTTATCCTGCATTTGCGGAGCTGGTCCTCCCTCTGTGCTATCTGCACATCGTACATGCCGATCTCTGACATCGTGGCATCGTTGTTCTGCTCGTATGTCTGCTTCTGCGCAGCAATCTGACCTTCAAGCACGGCAATCTGCGACTCGTTGTCATCCAGCTGCTTGCGTGTACCGGCATCTTTGGATAGCAGGGACACGAAACGTCCGTGGTCCTTCTTCAGGTTCTCCAGCTGCGAGACGGAAGGAGCTATCTGCTTCCCGATGTCCACTATCCTTGAGCGCGCCCCTTCCTTGCGTTCCTGAAGTTCTTTCTTCTGCAGCCATATCTGTACCGAATCTATCGCCCCGAGCAACTGCCCGGCGACAATCTTGTCACCCTCCTCTATGCCGAGGGAAAGTATCCTCCCGCTGCTCTCGGCCGACACGGTGACATCGGTGGCATCAATCTGTCCGCAGGCATCGAATTCGATGTCCCGGTTCCCGCATCCTGCGGCCATAATCGGCAGTACTGCTGCCGCAATCATTCTCCTAAAGTCCATATCGTTCTGATTTAACGTCTGTCCGATGAATTTATGTTTATATTAACGTCAGTTCGACGAATTTATGTTTAACAATATTATCCTGAAAATCAATATTTTATCATTTATGACAGGCAGAAATCCTGTCTGTCCACCCCCAGTCACCTGACGGTGACAGCCCCGGTGGGGCTGATGAGCCAATCCTACTGCCCTACGGTGTTCTTAAGGTCGTAGATAGCCATCAGCAACTGGATATGGTGGACGGAGCGTGCGAGCCTGGCATTGTGCTCGTCGTCTATCATGTCCATCAGGTCTGTCATCTTTATTGTGCCGTTGCGGTACTGCTCCTCCCCGGCAAGCCTGATGGAAGAGCGGAGCCTGATGATCTCGTCATCCTTCTCCAGCATCATCCTGGCCTTGTCCACTTCTGTCTGCTGCTGGGTAGCATCCAGCTCAGTGTTGAAAAGGAATGTCTCCTTCTCCACCTCGATGTCATGCTTCTGGGACTCTATCTTACGCTTGTCGTTTTTCCTGGTATAGAGGGAAGCGATGTTCCACTGCATCTTTATCCCAGCGATGAACATCGGCGCGAACTCGTTCTCGAGCATGTTCAGCCCGGGACGCCCGAAACCGCCCTGGAGGGTCAGGTCGAACTGCGGGGAAATCCTGGCGTTGAGCTGCTTCATCTGTGCCTCGTTCTGGCGCAGCCTGGCGGCGTAAAGCTCCAGCTCAGGTCTGAGCACAGACCTTGTATCCACCAGCCCCGCGTCGGACGGCACGGCCAGCGCCACCCCTTCCATGTCACGGCCCGTCAGAAGGCCGAGCATCTTCACATACGCCTTCCTGTCGGCTCTGAGCGCATCTGTCTGCTGGCTGCAGTCCAGTATATTCACGTTCACCATGTCGAGGTCCGACCTGTAGGCCATTCCGTTGTCAATCATGGCCATTACCTCGTCCGCATTCCTTTCCAGACTCTCCATCAGGAGGTTGTTCTGCCTGATCTGCTCGTCCAGAAGGAGGATACCCAGATAGACATTCTGGACCCTCGCCTTCACGGAGTAAAGAGTCACTTCTGTCTGCTTCCTCTGCACTTCGGCCCCTGCCCTGACAGCCTCCTTCTGACTCGAGCTCGCCCCGCCGTCCCAAAGGTGCTGCGTCACGTTGGCATTGACCGAATACTGGTCATGCGGCATGTCCAGCTCGAATCCCGGAATCTCGAAAGGCATCTCCACCACATCCGACTGCCATGTGGCCTTTCCGGAGACGGAAAACTGCGGTATCCAGCTTGAAGACGCTATCGCAAGGTCATATTTCTCCGTCGCGTCTATAAGACCGAGCTGCCTTATCTGAGGATAGTTGTCCCTGGCCATATCCAGACATTCCTCCAGAGTGACCTCCACTGCAGACGTATCAGCCCCGTCGATGCAGCGGGCCGACACCAGTGATGCCGGGAACAGGGAAAGGAACAGGACCGCACCTGCGTGTACAATCTTTTCCATCATACAAAATACATTTTAAATAACGTCAGTCTGTATAATTTTGCCCTCATTGCCGCAAAGCCGACTCCTCCGGCAGGTCCTTGCCGAAAAGCCTGGCATACAATGTCCTGATTATCTCCTTTTTTCTCTCTTCGAGAAAAGCCTTCTCCTGCTCCCCTCCCATCCCGAAGACATTCCTCATGACAGGGAGTGCGAGATATGTGGAAAGGTTCATCGAGATGATCATGAACATCATCTGCTGCCAGTCTATCCTGTTCATCGTACCGGCTTCCATCTCCCGCCCGAACCTCAGCCTGTGGTTAAGGATCTCTGTGCTGACTGTCTCACAGAGCCTGGGCTTGTACCTCTGGAACAGTTCGGGGTATGTGCCGGCAATCTCGAGGATGAGGGAAGGCAGCTTCTCATGCCGTGAAAGGAAAGTATAATGAAGGTCCACCACCTCCTTCAGTACTTCCTTGACAGAGAGATCGGGCGACATCACGGTCTGGAGCATTGCGAACATCTCGTTCATGTTCTTGTCCAGAACCCTGAGGAAGATCTGCTCCTTGGTCCTGAAATAATAATGCAGCATGGCATGGGTGACACCGGCCCTCGCGGCTATGGCAGTGGTGGTGGCGAGCTTGTAGCCTTTTTCGAAGAAAAGCTCCTCGGCCGCATCGAGGATGGCCTGCTCCGTGGAAGTATGTCCGCTTGATTCAACCATAATGATAGACAAATATGTTTAACACCATTGTTAAACATGGGCAAATGTATGAAGAAAAATGACATGTTGTACCTTTTCCGCAGAGAAATTTCGGGACCAGATGTGTTTTTCCGGAAAATATGCTTGAAAATCTGTAATTCATGTAAGGTTATTCGGCAGTGGCATAGTATATTTGCAACCGGTATAAATCACTGGATCTAAACTCTGAAAGCATGTTGAAGAAAATCAGACTCACTCTTGCCACACTGTTTTTCTGTATCATTACCCTGCTTTTCCTCGACTTCACGGGGACAATCCACGCATGGTTCGGATGGATGGCGAAAATACAGTTCCTGCCGGCTCTGCTGGCACTCAATCTGGGCGTGGTGATTCTCCTCGTCGCCCTCACACTCGTTTTCGGCCGTATCTACTGCTCGGTCATCTGCCCGATGGGGGTGTTCCAGGACATTGTCTCCTGGATAAACGGAAGAAGGGGCAGGAAAAACAGGATGCGGTTCTCCTACTCGCCGGCAAAGTCCTGGCTGCGTTACGGGACGCTCGTGCTTTTCGTGGCGGCCCTCATAGCAGGAGTAGGCTCATTCGTGGCGCTTCTGGCCCCGTACAGCTCTTACGGACGCATAGCCTCAAACCTGTTCTCCCCATTGTACCGGTGGGGCAACAACCTTCTGGCATATATTGCCGAAAGGGCCGGAAGCTATGCCTTCTATGAGAGTGAAGTATGGCTGAAGAGCATCCCTACCTTCATCATAGCCGTTGTCACTTTCATCGTGATAGTGTTCCTGGCATGGAGGAACAGCAGAACCTACTGCAACACCATCTGCCCCGTGGGGACAGTCCTCGGGTTCCTCTCCAGATTCTCGATTTTCAAGGTAAGGATAGACGAGTCCAAATGCAAGTCATGCAGCCTGTGCACCAGGGGATGCAAGGCGGCATGCATAGACTACGTGAACCACAGCATAGACTACAGCCGCTGCGTGGACTGCTTTGACTGCATCGGCACATGCACACACGGGGCCATCACTTTCTCAGCCGGCTCACGGAAAGATACGTTGTCCGGCACAGTGAACCATGATGCTACGGCATCCGGCCAAGCTTCTCCGGCCGCAGGCACTTCCAGACGCAAGTTCCTGTCCATCACCGCACTGATGGCAGCTACCGCTACTGTCCGGGCCCAGGAGAAGAAAGTCGATGGAGGCCTGGCGGCAATAGAGGGCAAGAAAGTCCCGGAAAGGGCCGTGAAGATAGTCCCTGCCGGAGCCCTCGGAATCAGGAACTTCGCCCGGCACTGCACCGCCTGCCAGCTCTGCGTGTCGGTATGTCCCAACCAGGTGCTGCGCCCTTCCACAGGACTCCTGGACATGATGCAGCCGGAGATGTCCTATGAGCGCGGATACTGCCGCCCCGAGTGCACACGGTGCTCGGATGTTTGCCCGGCCGGGGCGATACATCCTGTGACTGCCGAGGAGAAGTCCTCGATACAGATAGGTCACGCTGTATGGGTAAAGGAGAACTGCGTACCTCTTACAGACGGTGTCGAATGTGGAAACTGCGCAAGGCACTGCCCTGCGGGAGCCATCCAGATGGTCCCGTATGACCCTGCGGATCCGGACTCTCCGAAAATTCCCGTGGTGAATACCGCCAGATGTATCGGCTGCGGGGCCTGCGAGAACCTCTGCCCTGCAAGGCCGTTCTCGGCAATATACGTTGAAGGTCACGAAGTGCACAGCGAGATCTGACCTTCCTCCACAGCCGCCGGAAAAGGCATGGCACATTGAAGTCCAAACATCAAAATTCCCTAACATGTCAAGCAAAGACAACAGAAACATATCAAGGAGAGACTTTCTCCGTACAATGGGTGCGGCAGGTATCGCCACAGCAGGCCTCCCGGCATGTGCAGGAGGCAACGGCAGTTCCACTGCATCCGGCAATGAAGTGCCCGAGGGGCAGATGACATACCGCACCAACCCGTCCACCGGAGACAAGGTGTCCCTTCTAGGATTCGGCTGCATGCGCTGGCCGTCCGTAGGGGGAAGAAGCGCACGGGAGGGCAATGAAGAGATTGACCAGGAAATGGTGAACTCCCTCGTGGACTACGCCATTGCGCACGGGGTAAACTATTTCGACACGTCCCCCGCATACTGCAGGGGCAAGTCCGAACGTGCCACAGGCATAGCGCTGAGCCGTCATCCTCGCGACAAGTACTTCATTGCCACCAAGATGTCCAATTTCGCCCCTTCCACGTGGAGTTTCGAAGCCTCCAGGGCAATGTACCTCAACTCCATGAAGGAGCTTCAGGTGGACTACATTGACTACATGCTCCTTCACGGGATAGGTATGGGAAACGGAATGGAAGAGTTCAACGCCAGATACATCGACAACGGAGTGCTGGATTTCCTGCTTGAGGAACGCAAGGCGGGGCGAATCCGCAACCTCGGGTTCTCGTACCACGGGGACGTGAAAGTGTTCGACTACCTGCTTTCAAGGCATGATTTCTACAAGTGGGACTTCGTCCAGATACAGATGAACTACCTCGACTGGAGATACGCCAAACAGATCAATCCCAACAACACAGACGCTGAGTATCTTTACAACGAGCTGGCATCCAGAAACATCCCTGTCGTGATAATGGAGCCTCTGCTTGGAGGCCGGCTTTCCAACGTGACTGACAACATCGTGGCGCTGCTCAAGCAGCGCGAGCCGGAAAAGAGCGTGGCTTCCTGGGCGTTCAGGTTTGCCGGCAGCTATCCCGGAGTGCTCACAGTCCTGAGCGGGATGACAAGGATGGAACATCTGCAGGACAACCTACGCACCTACTCGCCCCTGGACACGCTCACCGGAGAGGAGTTGGACTTCCTCCAGGACATCGCCACCCGCATGATGCAGTTCGACACCATCCCGTGCAACGACTGCAAGTACTGCATGCCATGCCCTTACGGCATAGACATCCCGGCCATACTTCTGCATTACAACAAATGCCTGAACGAAGGCAACACACCGGCATCCTCCCGTGAGGAAGGGTACAGGAAGGCACGCAGGGCATATCTCGTGGGGTATGACAGGAGTGTGCCCAAACTGCGCCAGGCGGACCACTGCATAGGTTGCAACCAGTGCAGCCCGCATTGTCCTCAGCGTATAGACATCCCGAAGGAAATGCAACGCATAAACGACTATGTGGAAAAACTCAGGCAGGACACCCTTTAAGGCCAGGATGATTATGGCTGCACTGGTTGCGGCAGCGGCATCCGTCTTTCATCCATCCATGCAGCAGTGAGAGCGCATTCCGCGCTATGAAGCTGCATTATTGCATGGATCAGGACAATGGATTCTGGAAGAATTGTATTATCTTTGAGAGATTTTGATAACTTGTTAATCCATTGAAGAAAATGAGAATCTTAAATTTGTTGCCGGCAGTTCTGTCAGGATTGCTGCCGCTATGCCTGTCCGCACAGGTCCGCACAGAGACTCTGCTGGAGAAAGGCTGGAAATTCACCAGGGATGACAGCGGCTCGTTCTCTGAGGTGCAGTACGATGACTCGCAGTGGCAGGACGTGACCGTCCCTCATGACTGGGCAATCTACGGGCCTTTCAGCGTGGACAATGACAAACAGCACACCGCCATCGTGCAGGACGGGCAGTCAGACCCGATGGAGCATGCAGGGCGCACCGGGGGGCTCCCTTTCGTGGGAACAGGATGGTACAGGCTCGATTTCGAGATGCCGGCTCTCACTGACGGACGCAGATGCACCCTTCTGTTCGACGGGGCGATGAGCCATGCGGAAGTCTTCATAAACGGCAAGGAGGCTTGCCGGTGGCCTTACGGATACAACTCTTTCTGGTTCGATGCGACGCCCTACCTTGTGCCGGGCAACAACGTTTTGGCCGTAAGGCTTGAGAACAGGACAGAAAGCTCGAGGTGGTATCCCGGAGCAGGACTGTACAGGAACGTGCATCTGATAGTCACACAAGATGCCGCAGTACCGGTATGGGGAACACAGGTCATCACCGAAGAGACAGGCTCCAACTTCGCGAAAGTGAGCCAGAGGACTTCTCTGGAATTCCCTGAGGACAAGTCATTTGCCGACTACGTCCTTGTCACCGAGATAAAGGACATGGACGGCAACACCGTGGCGTCGGCAAAGACTCCCGGAAGCATCTTCGACGGGGATGTGTTCAGACAGGATTTCACAGTGAAGGAGCCTCATCTGTGGACTCCGGAGACTCCATATCTGTACACTTCAGTATCAAAGGTTTACGAAGGCAGCACACTCAAGGATGAGTACACCACCACATTCGGTATCCGTACCGCGGAGATCATACACGGGAAGGGATTTTTCCTCAACGGGGAAAGAGTCCAGTTCCAGGGCGTGTGCAACCACCATGACCTCGGCCCTCTGGGAGGAATCGCCAACGAGGCAGGCATCCGACGCCAGATCCGGATACTCAAGGATATGGGATGCAATGCGATACGCACATCCCACAACATGCCTGCCCCTGAGCTTGTAAAAGCCTGTGACGAGATGGGCATGATGCTTATGGCAGAGTCTTTCGATGAATGGGCTTCGGCCAAGGTACAGAACGGATACCACAAGCTCTTCGACGAATGGGTGGAAAAGGACCTGGTGAACCTCGTGCGCCATTTCCGCAACAACCCTTCAGTGGTGATGTGGTGCATCGGCAACGAAGTCCCGGACCAGTGGAACGGGGACAAAGGCCCTAAGCTCACCCTCATGCTCCAGGACATCTGCCACAGGGAGGACCCCACCAGGCCGGTCACCAACGGGATGGACGCGCCTGACGCCGTGGTAAACAACAACATGGCAGCCGTCCTCGATGTCCCGGGATTCAACTACCGTCCGCACAGGTACATTGAAAACTACAGCAAGCTCCCGCAGCGTCTCATCCTCGGAAGCGAGACTGCCTCGACCATCAGCTCGAGAGGGGTGTACAAGTTCCCTGTAGAAAGGCGCTCAATGCCTAAATACCCTGACCACCAGGCATCTTCATACGATGTAGAGCACTGCGGATGGTCCAACCTGCCGGAAGATGACTTCATCCAGCACGATGATCTCCCGTACTGCATTGGGGAGTTCGTCTGGACAGGGTTCGACTATCTCGGCGAGCCTACCCCTTATTATTCCGACTGGCCGAGCCACTCCTCCCTGTTCGGTATCATAGACCTGGCAGGGATTCCGAAGGACCGCTACTACCTGTACAGGAGCCACTGGAACAAGAAAGACGAGACCCTTCACATACTCCCGCACTGGAACTGGGAAGGGCGTGAAGGCGAAGTGACGCCCGTATTCGTATATACGAACTATCCTTCAGCCGAGCTGTTCATCAACGGTAAGAGCCAGGGGCGCAGGACCAAGGACATGTCAGTGACGGTGTACAACAGCGCGGACTCTCTCTCCCAGGCCACATTCAAGAGACAGAGCCGCTACCGCCTGATGTGGATGGACACCGTGTATGAGCCTGGTACAGTGAAAGTCGTGGCTTATGACGAGAACGGCAACGCGGTAGCCGAAAAGGAGATGCACACGGCCGGAAAGCCGTACGCAATCGAACTTTCCGCTGACCGTACCGCCATAAAGGCCGACGGCAAGGACCTCTCCTTCATAACAGTGAAGGTGGTGGACAAGGACGGGAACCTCTGCCCTCTTGCCTCTGACCGCATCAGCTTCAAGGTGAAAGGAAACGGATACTACCGCGCCGGTGCAAACGGAGACCCTACATCTCTCGAGCCGTTCCAGAAACCGGAAATGAAAGTGTTCTCAGGCATGATGACCGCAATAGTGTCTTCGACTGAGACTCCGGGGGAAATCACTCTCGAAGCGACGGCGAAAGGACTGAAAAAAGCCGTCATAAGGCTTGAGAGCAAATAAAATTTGAAATTCAACATTAATCGAATAACTTTGTATGATGTGCCGGTGCCACAGTGAAGACTCTGGCAGCGGCACATTTTCAAGGACATTCAAACCAACCAAATTGTTTTTTATGGCTAAAGAAGTAGAAAAGGAAGGAACAGCCGACATCAATGCCGCGAAACTCAAGGCTTTGCAGGCTACGATCGACAAGATTGAGAAGGATTACGGGAAAGGGACGATCATGAAGTTGGGAGATCAGCCAAACGGGGAGGTTTCAGTCATTCCGAGCGGTTCGATTGCACTGGACCACGCTCTGGGAATCGGGGGTTATCCGCGCGGCAGGGTGATAGAGATATACGGGCCCGAGTCCAGCGGAAAGACCACTCTGGCAATTCATGCGATAGCTCAGGCCCAGAAACAGGGCGGCATAGCTGCAATTATAGATGCGGAGCACGCTTTCGACAGGACATACGCGAAGAATCTCGGAGTGAACCTGGAAACCCTGCTCATATCCCAGCCTGACAACGGGGAACAGGCCCTCGAGATCGCAGACAACCTGATCCGCTCAGGTGCCATCGACATAATCGTGATCGACTCTGTGGCAGCCCTCACGCCGAAGGCCGAGATCGAAGGCGAGATGGGTGACGCGAAGATGGGTCTCCAGGCAAGGCTCATGAGCCAGGCGCTAAGGAAACTGACAGCGAACATCAGCAAGACCAACACATGCTGCATCTTCATCAACCAGCTGCGTGACAAGATCGGCGTCATGTTCGGCAATCCGGAGACCACCACAGGAGGAAACGCTCTGAAGTTCTATGCATCCGTCCGCGTGGACGTGCGCCGCACAAGCCAGATAAAGGACGGAGAGGAAGCCCTCGGAAACAGGACAAGGGTGAAGATTGTGAAGAACAAGCTGGCCCCTCCTTTCAAGAAGGCGGAGTTCGACATCGTGTTTGGCGAAGGCATATCGCACGTGGGTGAGATCATTGACCTGGGCGTGGAGCTCGACATAATCAGGAAGAGCGGCTCGTGGTTCAGTTACAACGACGCCAAGCTGGCACAGGGACGCGAGGCAGTGAAACAGCTCCTCACGGACAACGTGGAACTCTGTGACGAGATAGAGGCAAGAATCAGGGAAGCCCTCAAGTCGGTACAGGACTGAGAAACTCCCGTCACGGCAAAGACATATCATGATAGAGGACATACTTGACAGACAGAAAGCGTTTTTCCGTACCGGGAAGACGCTTTCCGTGTCTTTCAGGAAGCAGTACCTGAAGGACCTGCGCGATGCTGTATCGGGGATGGACGGGGAAATCAGCGCCGCTCTGAAGGAAGACCTCGGCAAAAGCCCCGTCGAGTCGTACATGTGCGAGACCGGCATGACTCTTTCCGAGCTCGGCCATGCAGTGAGGCACATCAGGGAATATTCGAGGCGCCGAAGGGTCCATACCCCTGTCTCGCAGTTCCCGGCAAAGAGCTACATCATTCCCGAGCCTTATGGCAACGTACTGATAATGAGCCCGTGGAACTATCCTTTCCTGCTCAGTCTCGCCCCGCTGACAAGTGCTGTCGCGGCAGGAAACACAGTGATACTGAAGCCGAGCGCATATTCACCTGCGACATCAGCGGTGATAAAGAAACTCGTCGGGAAGGTGTTCCCGGAAGAGTATGTGGCCGTGGCGGAAGGCGGCAGGGATGTCAATGCCGGCCTGCTGGAACAGAAATTCGACTACATCTTCTTCACGGGAAGCAAGGCAGTCGGACGCCTGGTCATGAGCAAGGCTTCAGTGCACCTCACGCCTGTGACACTCGAGCTCGGAGGGAAAAGCCCCGTCATCGTGGACAGGACAGCGGACATCAGGACCTCGGCAAGAAGGATTGTCTTCGGGAAATTCCTCAACTGCGGACAGACTTGCGTCGCCCCTGACTATGTCCTTGTGCACGAGGATGTGGCAGACGCATTCGTGGAATCATGCAAGGCGGAGACAGCGGCGATGTTCGGCGATGACCCGATAGGCAATCCGGACTACGGGAAAATAGTGAACAGGAAGCATTTTGACCGGCTCGTCTCATGGCTCGGGGAAATAGGCGGTGAAAACGTCAGGACGCAGGAGGCTGTGGACGGCGCCGCGAGGATTGTCCACGGGGGAAGGGCCGATGCAGGAAGACTGAAGATAGAGCCGACAATAGTCAGAGCCGGAAGCATATCCGGACCGTCTGCGGAAAGATACACCATCATGCAGGAAGAGATATTCGGACCGGTCCTCCCTGTACTGTCATACACTGACATGGACGAGGTCATAAGATACGTGGACGGACATCCGAGACCACTTGCCGCATATATATTCACCGAGGACAGGAAAACAAGGGAGACACTGCTCGGCAGACTGCATTTCGGGGGAGGTTGCGTGAACGACACCATCATACACCTCGCCACAGAGGCAATGCCTTTCGGCGGTGTCGGGGAAAGCGGTATGGGAAACTACCACGGGCGATACGGCTTCGAGACATTCTCCCATCTGAAAAGCATAGTAGACAAGCCGGTATGGCTCGATCTCCCGATGAGATACCAGCCTTACGGGAAAATGAAGGACAGGATAATACGCCGGTTCCTCAGATAGCCGCTCCAGGATTCAGGCATGTCTCGGCCGTATCTTCCTGAACACCTTGGAGACAGTCCCCTGGATAGTACCTGTGAGGATGATGAGAGTCACCGCCACCAGCACAAGCATGATGCCGCCGGCCTCCCTGGCAGTGAAATCCTCCCCGAACACAAGTGCGCCTATGCATACCGCTGTCAGCGGCTCGAGAGCCCCGAGGACAGACGTGAGCGTGCCGCCTATGTTCTGCACGGCGAGCACCAGGGTTATGTTGGAAACGACCGTCGGAAGCACAGCGAGCAGCGCGAGGTTACCCACGGAAGCAGGATCAGGAGGGAGCTGCACCCCTCCGCAGAAAACGGCCTTGCAGCCGAAGATGACAGTGGTGAACACGAAAACATAGAAAGCGAGCTTGCGGCTGTTCATGTTCCTGACCCTGGACTTGTTGACACCGGTTATGTAGCTGGCGTATCCCACGGCAGACAGGAGCACTATGACCACACCGGCCACATCTGCTTCCATTCCGCCTGATGGCAGGGAAAGCATGGCCACTCCGCCCACCGCCAGGGCAATCGCCACCCACGTGAGCCATGAGGACCTCTCACGGAATATGAAGAACATTATCAGTGTGACAAATACCGGATAGGTGAAATGCAGCGTAGTGGCCACCCCGGCGCCCATATACCCGTATCCCCACAGCAGGAAAAGCGAAGAGAAAGTGTAGAACACGGACAGCATCACGAAGACAGGGACGTCTTTCCATTCCACCCTGAATGACTCTTTCTTGATGAGCATGACGGTCCCCAGGGCCATTGAAGCGAACAGGAACCTGTAGAAAAGTATTGAGTCGTAAACCATGCCCTTGCCCATGAGCGGGAGGGTGAAAAGCGGTATCAGCCCGAAAGTGACCGACGTCGCCATGCCGTAAAGGACGCCTTTAAATCTGTTCATCTGCCTGTATCGGTTTATCGGGGCGCAAAGATAAGCAAATTTTGAGTATTTTCGCATTTGATAATATTTCAGTAAAATGCACATAGGAATAGCAGGAAACATCGGGAGCGGAAAGACTACCCTTACAAGGATGCTCGCCGACCATTACGGGTGGACTCCGAAATTCGAGGCCGTCACCTACAACCCTTATATCGAGGACTATTACAGGGACATACACCGCTGGTCGTTCAACATGGAAGTGTATTTCCTGACACAGCGATTCAGGGACATCCTCGAGATATCCCAGTCGGAAGAGACTGTAATCCAGGACCGTACAATACTTGAAGGTGTTTATATCTTCGCAGCCAACAACAAGGACATGGGCAACATCTCCCAGCGTGACTTCGACACTTACATGGACCTCTTCCACGTGATGATGTCCGTGGTGAAGCTCCCCGACCTGCTCATATACCTGGAATCGTCCATACCGCACCTCGTGGCAAAAATACAGAAAAGAGGCAGGGAATACGAGAAGGGCATGAGCCTCGAATACCTTTCAGGGCTGAACGACAGGTACGCCGCTTGGATAAGGTCGTATCAGGGTAAAGTCCTCACCATCGATGCGGACAGCCTTGATTTCGAGAACAGGCCGGAAGATTTCTCCTGCATAACCGACATGATAGACGCAAGGCTCTACGGACTGTTTCCTGAACAGTAGGACAGAATCCGGCGTCCCCAGAATAAACTCATCCATATTATGACATCTGCAAAGCAATTAGTTACAGCCATCTGCACCGCTTTCTTCATTCTCGGCTCCTGTCTTGAGGCATCAGCCGGAGAACAGGTGCAGCAGTGGCCGGAGATTTCCGGGTCATGGTCCGGGAAACTTTCCATCGGACCGGCCTCCCTGAACATAGTGTTCAATTTCAGCAAGGACCAGGACGGGAACCTTACCTGCACAATGGAGAGTCCGGACCAGGGCAGCGGCCTCTTTCCTGCCACGGTAGAGATTGCAGGCGCGGACTCCATCGCCATCACTGTCCCCGGCATCAGTGCATCCTATTCGGGCCGGCTGCTCACGGACAGCGTGAGCGGGGAAATAACATCAGCAAAAGGGACATTCAGGCAGAACGGGATGGCCATGCCTCTTGACCTGAAGTACGGGAAGCCTATCATATTCAGACCCCAGACACCTGTGGCTCCGTTCCCGTACCGGACTGAAGAAGTGACATTCCGCAACGGAGACGCCCTCCTCAGCGGCACACTCACCTACCCCGTCGGATACTCAGTGGAAAAGGACATGAAAGTGCCTGCAGTCATCATGGTCACAGGAAGCGGCCAGCAGAACAGGGACGAGGAAATCTTCAGCCACAAGCCCTTTCTCGTCATAGCTGACTATCTGGCACGCAACGGCATCGCATCCCTCAGGTACGATGACCGCGGTACAGGCAGCTCCACAGGGGACCCGTCCTCCGTGACCATGCAGTCCAACTTTTCGGATGCAATGGCAGGGCTGGCTCTGCTCGATTCGCTCGGATGCTTCAGCATGACAGGGATACTCGGACACAGCGAAGGCGGCACGCTGGCCCTTATGGCAGGGGCGGAAGGCAAGGCGGACTTCGTGATCAGCCTGGCCGGTGCAGCCGTAAGCGGAAAGGAGATACTGCTCTCGCAGAACAGGACAGCACTCGAGCAGGCCGGAACACCCCAGGCAATCACCGGGGACTATTGCACCATGCTGGAAAAAGTCCTGGACTGCAGGATACAGATGAAAGGGCAGCGTGACACAGGCAATGCCGCTCAGGCCGCAGTAAAGGCAAGGGGAATCGTGGACTCTCTGGCCGGAAGCACAGGTTCGGCTCTCCCGAAAGGTGCCCTGGACAACCTTGCGGCAGTGCTTGCGCAGGATTCACCATGGATAGACAGTTTCATCTCCTGCACGCCGCAGGAGTTCCTGGACGGTGTGGCATGTCCGGTGTTCGCCGCCAACGGCAGTCTCGACACGCAGGTGGATGCCGGACAGAACCTCGGTACGCTAAGGGATCTCCTGCCGGCAAATCCCCACAGCGTCATCAGGGAGTATCCGGGACTGAACCACCTGTTCCAGCACTGCAAAAGCGGCAGTCCGAGCGAATACGGAGAACTGATAGAGACCTTCTCCAGGGATCTTCTCAAAGACATCGCGGAATGGATTTCCTCCCTTGAAGCCGGTGCTCAGGCAGAAGGCATGCACTGACATGCCAGGGATTTATTTCCCCGAAATGCGTATGTGCCTGATGGCATAGTGGAGAGAGCCCGCCCAGTAGTTCCTGAGACCGAATCCCATGGCATTGCCATCCTGCTTCCAAGAAGTAATGATCTGTCTTGTGGCTATGTCGAAGAAGACGAATGTGTATGCTCCTACAGCCCTGCTCTTGTCGAGATAGTCGGCCACGACAAGCAGTCCTGTGCCGCTGTCATCACCTGTGTCGAGCCTTTCCACCGCTGCCTCTATCTGCTCCTGCGACAGACGGGACACGCCGGATAAAGTGACAAGCGAGGACCTGTCAATAGAATCGAGGGCGCCGATGACAGAAGTGAGGTTTGTCTTGATGGCTGTCTTGCCGAGCTTCTTTTCAAGAGTACCTACATATTTGTCGCGTTCCCTCAGCAGAAGGATGTTAATCCCTTCAAAAGCATTGATGAACTCATCAGCAGTTTCATCTGCGGCAAAGACTTCCGTCTGCGAGAAGTCCACCCCGTACAGGGTGAATCCGCCAATCTTCCCGAGAGCCTCAGCATCCTGGCCGGCACACAGCAGGCCCGAGGCCAAAAACATCATTGCAAATAAAAATCTCTTCATAAAAACAGTATTATGACGTCAGTACGACGAATTGGTTTCAATTATACCGGACCGGTATTCAAGGAATCTGGAACAGTTTCCCGAACCCCGTTAACGGCCGCGTTGTACCAGACTCAGGCCATGCCTCATCTCAAGTCTATGAATTTCACCGCCTTGCGGCTCATCTGAGGAAACTGCAGCTTGGCGATGTACTCAGGAGACTCGAACGTGATGGAGGGGGCCACCCTCACCTTTGCCCGGAACATGTCCTTTATTTCCTTGACAAATACATCGCTGTGGTCCTCGGAGCCTACCCGAATGGTGATCTCGTCAGTCCCGAGGCTGTTGGTATAGACCTCAACGATGTAGTTGACCACCTTGGGTATATTGTCCAGTATGTCATAAAGAGCAGGCGGATACAGGGTGGTGCCCTTGAATTTGATCATCTGTCCCTTTCTCCCCAGGACAGAACTCAGCCTTACAGTGTTTCTCCCGCAAGAACAGTGCCCGGTGTAGTGATGGCAGATGTCACCTGTCCTGAACCTCAGCAGAGGCATGCCTGTCACCCCGAGTGTCGTGATAGTGACCTCCCCGGGTTCCCCCTCCTTTACAGGGTTCCCGTTTTCATCGAGGAACTCCACTATTATGAGTTCGGGCTGGAGATGGCCGCCGCAGAAATGCCCGCATTCCGTGAAGGATGCCTGCATCTCGGTGGAGGCGTATGTGGAATAAAGCTGGAGGTTGCCCCATCTCTCGTTTATCTTCCTGCCGAGAGTGTTGAAACAGAATGTGTCCGGCTGCCGGAGGGCTTCTCCTATACAGATGCATTTGCGCATGGACGACCCCTTGTAGTCTATGCCGTTCTTCTCGGCGAAGTCAATGAGCTTCATGATGAAAGAAGGGACAACCATTCCGCATGTCGGGTGTATCCGCCCTATGGTGTCCCACTGGAGTTCCGGAATGCCGTTTCCGACGCGCACCACACCCATTCCGAGCTCCCTCGCTCCCATGTAGTAGGCAAGGCCTGCCATGAACCTGCGGTCGATGGTGGTCATGAGCTGGAGGATGTCATCGCGTGTGCACCCTGCGGTCGTGAAAGAAAGGTATTCGTTATAGGCAAGCCTGTCCAGGTCATTGTCTGTAAGGACGAATGTCACCGGATCTCCCAGTGTGCCCGATGTGGTTACGTAATCGATAACCTCCGAGTCGGGCACACAGCGGAACTCCCTGTTGTGGAGCTGGAGGTCGGTCTTGGTGGTCAGGGGGATGGTCACAAGGTCCTCGATTTTCCTCACCTTCCTTATGTCGATCGAATACTCCCGGAACATCCTCCTGTAGAATTCCGAGTTGGCGGCGAGGTACTCGAGCGCCTCCGCCAGCCTCTTTTCCTGGTATCTCCTGATTTCCTCAGGAGAACGGAATTGTATGTCAGGTTCCCTTTTCATATCTTGCACTTCTTTATCTTCTTTTCTATCGAATCCCTTATTCCTGTCTTCGGCACAGGCAGTGCCAGGGCCTTTTCCCAGCATGCCACGGCCTTCTCATGTTCACCGGTGCAAAAATAATAGTCCCCGGCAATGTCATAGGTCCCGTAGAAATGAGGATTGACGGCCACAAGGCTGTCCACAATCCCGTCGGGCCCGGGTGTCCCGGCATCTGCACAAGCTCTCAGCACCTTGTGGATGCGTCTGTATTCCAAAGCGTCGGAATATCCTTTCCCGTCAAGGAAAGGGTCATGTGCGATACTGTCCTGCGGAATGCATATCTCCCCTGAAGGGACCGTGCTGTCCGAGAATATCCGCCTCAGGTCGTATGCCACATATTTACCGCACTGCCACGGGGCTGTGCTTACCCACATCATGAGCGAGTCAGGCATGAAAATGACACTGTGGTGGGCTATAAGCTGGTTGACAGCCATCTCGTTGGTCAGTCCGAGCTCGCATCCGCCAAGCCCGTACCTGTCACGCAGGATTGCCGCCGCGTCAGCGCGGTCGAGCGGAGCCAGCCCGGCTGCAAGCTCTTCGGTCCTCTTGTACCTGTAAGGACTGTCGGATGTGCGTATATTCTCTGAATTGCGCCTGTCGGACATAAATTCATTGGACTGGAAATGATTGGTACATATCACCTTGTCCCCTTCGGGAGCGAAAAGCGACATTTTATCAGGGGATATTTCTATGACGGCGGCCATGTGGTCTGCCGCGGATCCTATCAGGATGGATTCTGAGACAAAAGTCCTGTGCCTGGAGGCTATCCTGTATGCCTGGCCTATATCGGAGGCGTACTGCAGAATCTCCCTGGCAAGGATGGATATGGGCGTGGCTGAAGATGTGGGGATGTCGGACCTGGCCGCATTGATGGTGACAGTGAGCCCCTTCTCGTTCATTCCGGAAAGCACCCCGATCATCCCGGGCCAGCTGACAGAGGCGAACCTGTACCCGTCATCCGGGCAGAAGAACGACACGAGCTTGTTGCGGGAGAAATCGTCCCCCATGTAGAAGTCGAAGTTGCGCCCCACAAGCAGGCCTCCGTCCGCAGTCATCCCGTCCCAGGCCGCGAAAGATGTGCACCCGACCATCATGAAATCCTGCATCGCATGACCTATGTCATGTGCGGAATGGTACTGCATCTGCCTTTCGTACGGAGTCCCTATGGCATCGAACTCATGGGTGCAGGAAGCGGATATGCCGTATATCTCGTTGCGGTATTCCTCATCCACATTCTCGCCGAGATTCCTGTTGAACATTATGATGAAGAACCTCAGGAATTTCAGATATGAGTCCGACGGGATGAGCCGGCGTATCTGCTCCACGAACACATTCTCCTGGTAATACAGCAGGTCGGAAGACATCTGTCCGATGGCATAGCCCCTCTCGAAGCTGTTTCCTGAGACCTTCATCTCCCAGATGCCGTCCTTCCCGAGCCTGAGCCAGTTCCCGTCATAGGTCCTGAGGCTGTCCGAGAAATACAGGCTGCCGTCATCGTCGAATGAATGCTCCGGCATCTTCATGTCGGCGGATGCGTACAGACACCAGGCCCACAGCAATATGCCTGATGCAATGAGCACGGCTGCAAGTGCGGTATATTTCAGGATTTTCTTAAACATAGGCTATCTTTTTTGTCAAATATTCCTGTCCGAGAAGCTCTGAACATGTCATCACGGATGTCAGTGTGACACCGAGCACACCGTGGACATTTACATTCTGTCCGGTAAAGAACAGGTTCCCAAGCTTGGTCCTGGGAGAGATCATACTCAGCAAGGGGTTGTGCCAGTCCTTTATTATCCCGTATGCAGACCCGTCCACAGTGCCGGTGAAATCCCTGTAGCTCAACGGTGTAGTGGCAAAGGTGCGGTTCACTTCACCCGGTATCCCCAACCCGCATTCGCTGATGAAGCCGAGCAGTTCCCCGCATTTCATCTGTTTGAAGGATGTGTAGTCCTCGCCCCTGTGCCCGGGGAGAGTGTCCTTCCAGGCAGTCAGCTGGTCCATGCACATCGGCGCCATCACTGACAATACGCAGGAATGCCCGGGATCTTCCGATGAGGCCTGCATGGAAAGCATGCAGGATGAAAACCTGTCCTGTCCCCTCTCGTACCACACGGAAGTCCCGCGGTGGAGGTAGATGTTGTAGTTGGCATAAGGTGAAGTGCCGGGCTTCATCATCAGGTACATGGTGAATACACCGTATGTGTTGTCGAGCGACTCCACCCTCATCCTGTATGCCGGCTTTACAAGCGGAGTCCGGTCCAGGATAGAGAGAGTGACCGCAGGATGTATGTCTGATATGACATTGGCGGCCCCGATGAAGGTGCCGTCAGAAAGCTCCACCCCGGTGACCCTGCCGTCACTGACCGCTATCCTGTCCACACAGGACATGTTGAGGACAGTACCGCCGTTGCGGCGTATCTCCTCCACGAGAAGGTCGGCGATCTGCATGCATCCGTCCACACATCTGTAAGCTCCCTCAAGGTAGGAGTACAGTATCATCCCGTGCTCATAGAAAGTGGACTTGTCGCGTTCTCCTCCGTAAAGGAGGGCATTCCCTGAAAGGATGTTGCGGAGGGTGCTGTCCCTGACAGAGGAACAGATGACATCAGAAGCCGATTCGTACATGTATTTCAGCCCGACCGGAGAGGAGACGAATCCCTTGCCGAGATTTTCGACGGACACCAGCCGTCCGACTTCGCACACCTTCCCTATGTATTCCCGCAGTCCGTCGCTCTCCTGCGGGAAATAGCCGGACATCACCTCCGTGAAATGCTCCGGTCCGCAGGCATAGTCATAAAGCTTTCCTCCGAGCCATATCCTGTCAAAACGGTCCTCATCCAGCTTCCTGAGCCTTAACCTGTCCATTATGCCGAGATACCTGAAACACTGGTTCAGGATCTGGCCGTCCTCCATGCTTCCGAGATAGTGAAGCCCGGTGTCAAGGCTGTATCCGTACCTGGTGAACGTCTGGAGACACCCTCCGAAAAGACGGTTCTTCTCCAGGACACACACGTTCCAGCCCTCCTTGCTCAGGATGGCCCCGCACTCGAGTCCGCCGAGTCCGCTGCCTATTATGACTGCATCATATTCCATCTCATTTGCCTGTAAGGATATAGATCTTGTTGGAAGTATATCTGTCGTTGTCCGCCTCCCTGAGCACCAGTCCGTATTTGCGGGCCCATTCCTGCACCTTGCTCCTGCCGATGAAATGGAGAGGCCCGGAAGTCTTGTTGAACTTGAGGATCTCCGTGGAGAACATTTCAGTGAGCCTGGTAAGACGGTGTTTTTCAACACTCTCGGAATTACCGTCCCTTATCACTATGATTCCGTGCGGCCTGAGCCTCTCCACACATCTGGCCACAAGGTCATCCTGCTTCCTGTCCTCCAGATAGTGAAGCATGTCGTTCATTATGAACACATCGCTCTCAGGCAGGCATGACTCGGAGGCATCCGCGCAGATGAACACGGCACGGGACTCCCTGATATGGATGTTGGAGGCGATGGCTATCTTGTCTTCATCATAGTCAATCCCGGTCACTTCCCTTGACGGGGAGAGCATGGACAGCATGTGGCACAGGGCCCCCATCCCGCAACCTATGTCCGTCACCTGTCCCTTCTCTGGCACCACCGAGTCAAAGAAGCAATAATAGTCCTCCATCTTCAGCTTGACCCTCATGTACCACTCCGTTACAGGCCCCTTGTATATGTACCCGCCGATCAGTGATTCCCTGAAATACGGATTGCGGGCTGTCCCGTACTCCCGGCACATCTCCCTGTACCTGGAACGCATGTAGCTGCATACCGCCCTTGCCCTCTCGCCGGGGCTGGATCCGAAAGAAATGTCGTGAGGAGAGATCCTCTCCAGTATCCTGCAGCCGACAGTGGCCCGTCTGAAATAGAACGGCCTCGACTTCGGCAGGGCCATCCAGTGTCCGTAGAATATGACAGGGACAATGTCGGCCCCTGTCTTCCCGGCGATGTAGAACGCCCCGTTGTGGAAACGCCTTATCTCCCCGTCGGCAGACCTGGTCCCCTCAGGGAAGACGGCCACCTTGTAGCCGTCATCAAGCATCTCCCTGATGTGTCCGCAGACATGCTCATACCCTGAGTCGGTACAGACGAATCCCGCATAATGTATCATCCTCCCGAAGAGCGGCGACCGCCACACCCAACTGTTGGTCAGCATCACCACCTTCGGGGTAAGGGCTAGCATCAGGATAATGTCCAGGAAGGACTGGTGGTTGGCGATGATGATGCACGGCTTCGAGAAAGTCTCCCCGTAAGGGTTGCTCTTCACAAAATCAAGGAACACGGCCAATGACACCAGCATACGGCAGGAATAGTGCATTATCCACGACACCAGAAGCCTTTTTCTCTTCTTCCTCACAGGTACCAGATACAGGGGGAAGATCAGGGCGCTGGCCAGCAGGCATCCCACGATGAAAAGGAAGAAAAGCACTGCGGAGCGAAGGATTCCCGAGATAGTGAACGGAGGGAAGCCTCTGGACACAGGAGAGGAAATGAATATCCTGAATATGACCGGCTGTATGATGTATGCCACAAGCACCACCGCCACTATTCCGAAAATGGAGATGACCGCTATGGACTTCAGGGCCGGATGTCCGGCGAATATCAGCGAGCCTATACCCACAAGGATGGTGAACGCGGAAAAGAAGATTGCAGTCTTGTGATGGCTGAGAAGGTCCCTTCCGTACTTGTACTTGCTGACAAGCCCGTCCATGATGAAGATACTGAAATCGTCCCCGATACCGAATATGAATGTGGAAAGGATGATGTTT
This sequence comes from Candidatus Cryptobacteroides excrementipullorum, assembly GCA_017695065.1. GTDB lineage: Bacteria > Bacteroidota > Bacteroidia > Bacteroidales > UBA932 > Cryptobacteroides > Cryptobacteroides excrementipullorum. The sequence goes on along the minus strand of JADILZ010000040.1, from coordinate 67,562 downwards.
ATGATGTTGAACTTCATCCCGAACATGCCCATGATGCCGATTATGATTATCCAGCTGACGAACATCGGTAGGAAGCTGAGCAGCGCGAGTTCAAGCCTTCCGTAGGAGAGCCACAGGGCGAAGAAGACGAGAAGGGACGATATGTACAGCACGAGATAAAAGTCATCGTTCACGGCCGAGACCCATTTCTGCACGAAATACGAGCGGTCGAAGACCACGGTTGACGGCTCGGAAACGAAACTTCCGTAAACCTCCTCCTTGGAGGAGTCCGGAATCCTGACGTTGGAAATGAGCATGACCAGGCTGTCAGAGAAGGCCATCCAGTTTCCGAAGAGCCCGGACACCGAGGCTTCCTCGTAGTCCACAGGAGAGTACTCCCTGTCCAGCAGCCCGGAGAATCCGTCAAACGAGTTTTCCCTGAAACCCGTCTCTACGGCAGCCCTGCGTATATTTTCCATCACTTCGGCCTTCTTTTCCGGAGTCCAGTATCTGTTCCACATGGCGATCCGCTCCATCTGGACGCTGCGTGGCACCACAAACCTCTCCGCAGATGAAAAGCCGTCTATGTACCCCCTTCCGGCAAAGTACGACAGTATGGAGTCTGTCCTGGCATACTGCTCCGATGCCTCCCCGACGGTCTTTCCGACACTCACGAACAGCACGTTCTTGCTGTCCCCGTCTGAGAGGGACGCAAGCCTGGCCTCCGCCTCCGCCAGATGCTCCGGCTCGTAGTTGATGCTGTTCAGGTTGTCATCAAACGGGACACGCCTCGACGTGAATACACACACGACAGCCAGCACTGACAGAAAGACAAGCAGGAACTTGCTCTTATCGAAACGGATGGCGTTGAAACGCTCCAGGATGGAAAGCAGCCTGCCTTGCGGCTCATCCTCCTGGCCCTCAAGGAACTGAGGCAGGAATACAAGGCAGAACAGCGTAGTCCCGACCAGGGCCAGAGAGGCAAACAGGCCGAAATCCTGAAGCAGCGCGGAAGAAGTGAACAGCAGTCCGAGGAAAGCGCCTATCGTGGTGAAGCTCCCCACAGTCAGAGGGTAGGCCAGTTCCTTTATGAGCTGTTCCACGTTCCTTACATGGTTCTGGTGCGCCAGCACATGGATAGAATAGCTAAGGGCTATTCCGAGCACGGAAGATCCGGCACCGACGGCAATGGCGGAAATGTCCCCCTTTATGAAGAAGACCGCCGCCAGCGAGAACAGGGCACCGTACAGCACAGGTGCAAGTATCAGCGGTATAGAGCGCTTCTTCTTGAATGCAAGGGATATGAATGTTATGATGACAATAAGGGCAACAGCCGATGTCAGAAATGTGTCCTTCTTGATCTGCATCGCGTTGTACACCCCGACGGATGGCCCGCCGAAATACTCGATGTCCAGCGAAGGCGATGCTTCCCTGGCCTTTTCAAGCTCCTTCTCTATGGTCTCTATCAGCGGCTTGTTCATCCCCGTGCTTCCTGTACCGTAAACAGGAGTGATGACCATCAGCAGAGTTGAACCGTCCCTGGAGAAGAGATGACCTCCGTAAACCGCATAGTCGGACTCCACCTGGAAGTCCCTGAGCCTTTCCAGCACCGGGGATGCCAGGGAAAGAGGGTCCTTCAATATGAATTCCTTGGTGACCAGCCCTGATGGAAGGAACAGTCCGGCATAAGCGCCCCTGACCCTCTCCCTTATGGCGTCAGGTGCAGTGAGACTGTCCAGGCGGGCGTAGGATGTGCTGTCCATGAATACGGGCAGATGAGAATACACCATTTCCGAAGCCTCCCTTACCACCGAATTGTCCACCCTGGACATAATGTCCCTGATCAGGCCGGCTCCCTCACTGTTCTTCAGGGAGGCCGCTATCCCGTCCGCCGCCGAGATCAGGCTGTCCCTGTCGGAAGAGCCTGACACCATCACGACAATCTTGTCCTTTACCGTAAGCTTGTCGAATACCTCCACTGCCAGATGGCTGTCCCCGTCATCGGGAAGGAAGCTGTTTATGTTCTCCTCGAACTCCACTCTGGACGCGAACAGGGCGAAGATGACTGAAGAGAGTCCCATGACAGCATAGAACACTCCCCTGTGCTTCCTGAAATAACGGTATATGCTTATGAATATCATGCCCATGTTGACCTCCTCCTTCTGAACAGGCACAGCAGGGCCCAGGTCAGCAGACCGGCCAGGAGCGAACATGCCGCAGCGAATATGAAACTTCCTGTCACATACTGTTCAAGGACTGAGAAAGTGTTCTCGAGCGAAATGTCGCCCATGCTCAGTGAACAAGGGCGTCCCAGTACCTTACAGCCTGTGTAATAGCTACCGTAGAGGATCAGCGGTATCATCGGTGGGATGCTTATATTGGATGCCACGACAGTAATCACCTTGTTAAGCCTCAGGAAATGGGCTATGGCGACAGCTGTTATCATCTGGTATCCCCAGATAGGCACTATGCCCATGAACACGCCCAGGGCGACAGCAGCGGCAATCCTGAAGTTGGACTCTGTAGCATTGGCTATGTGCCGGCGATAGAAGGCTCCGATGTTCTTCCGGCTGAAGTTACGCAGGAAATTCCTCGGCCATATCCATAGCGCACATACAAGCACAAGCACGGTGTTGAGGACGCTTATCCTGAAAAAATCCCTGAAGGGCCTGAAATGCGACACTCTTTCACCGGGAGGCTGGTAATACACTTTCACCGGGATATTCCTGACTGTCACGCCTCTCCATGAAGCGAACACAATAGCTTCGAGTTCAAACTCATATTTACCTGTGTACCACCATTTTGAATAATCCGTATCCTGTACCGGATATAGCCGGAACCCTGACTGTGTGTCCGAAAGGCGGTTCCCGGTCTCGAGCCTGTACCAGAAGTTGGAGAACCTGTTGGCGAAGCTGTTCTTTCCCGGCATGTTCTCCGCGGATATGTTCCTCGCCCCGACAAGCACTGCGCCCGGGGTCTTTTCTATCTCTGAAAGGAAAGAAGGGATGTCCGACGGGAAATGCTGGCCGTCGGAATCAATCGTGATGGCATACCTGTATCCGGACCTGCGCGCCTCGGAGAGCCCTGTCTTGAGGGCATTTCCCTTTCCTCTGTTGGACGGATGCCTGATCACCCGGACAGCATCCCCGAGCGACGACAGGACAGAAGGAGTATCATCAGTGGAGCCGTCGTCCACGACAATGACATCCCGGAGATATTCCCTTATCCCGAGAACGACATCGCGCAGGGTCCTCCCGTTGTTGTAAGTCGGGACCACAGCCACCACATCATGCCTCATTCCTTCATTTTCCTTATGTCCGTCCATATATGCTGTCTCAATCCTCCAGTCCTTCCAATTCCATCCCCATACCTGAAAGCCTGTGCTTCACAGACAGGACCCGCCTGCCGTCCGGGAGCGATACTCGGGTGCAGACCACCCCTGCTCTCCTGGTAACGGTAGTGCCACCCTTCACCGCAGTCCGTCCCCCGTCCATGAATACACACCTGAGGGTATTCCCGATGACGGACAGCACAGGCCTTCTGTCGAGGAATGCAGCGCATGAGTTCACGGACAAACCGTCCTTCCCCACATGCACATCGAAAAGGCTCATCCCGAACCAGGTCACGGCCTGGGCCCTGACTCCGTCGCCTGTCCTGCGCACGGCAAGCATGCATGACTCTGACAGTGACCTGAATGTGATTCTCATGCCGTAGGCACCGCAGGTGCCTTCCACGCCGCTTATCCACGATGACGGCAGCCCGGCCGGCTCCGGCATGACCTTGGGAGAGCAGGAAGCCGCAAGTACAAGGGCAAGCGCCACAGGAAGCCTATATTTCAAAAATGCCCTCATCCTCAAGAGTGTTGTACTTTATGTCGCTGAACAGGTACTCGGTATAGTCTGTCCCGCCTTCGTTCATCCTGAGCCTGACGAGCTTCATCTCCTTCATGTCTATATGCATCTCTATCATGCTGATATAGTCTTTCATGAACTCGTCCAGAGGCTCAAGTCTCAGTACATATTCGCCGTCCCCGGAAAAAAACCTGACCTTGAAATTATCATTCAGTGCCCCGAGGGCCCCGGTCATGCATGCTGTCATCAGACTGCGCAGCTGGGAGAACATGGGACTTCCGGTGTCCCTCATCACATTCTCTTTTCCCCCGGAGACCGTCTTCATGGAATCACCGTTCATCACCATGACATACTGTACCGGGGTCTCGTATTCCATCCTCACCTTGTCCGGCGCCATATACCTGAAAGTCCCCTCCGACACCATGTCCTTCTGAAGAACATCCATGTATTTGCGCTGCATGAAACGGCTGTCTATAGTCCGTATCGAAGCCGCTGTCTCCTCAAGCCTCTTTTCAAAACCCCGGACATCGTCCAACTCCACAAGCTCCTGTGAAAAGGCGCATGGCGCCAGCATGGCCGGCAGGAAAACAGCCGCCAGCAAAGATATTATTTTTTTACCGTTCATATTCCTGTTACATATTTTCTTTCCACATGGTCCGGGACCACAATGCTCCTGTCGAAGCTGTATCCCTCTCTTTCCAGAAGCGCAAGTACCGATTCCAGCGTGCCGGCGCACTGCGGAAGCCTGTCGTGAAGCAGGATGACAGCTCCCGGACGGAGACCGGACTTAACGGCACCAAGGACCTTGTCCGGATTGCGGACAGTATCATAAGTCCTTATACTCCAGCCAATTACATTATACTCAAGATCTCTGGTCATCCTGGCTACCGTTGGATTCGTCACACCGAAAGGAGGCCTGAATACTGCCGCTCCGTATCCGGTGGCCTTCTCCAGGGCTGCAGAGCACCTGAGAACGTCTTCCTTCATGCGCCGTAACCCGTAAAGCGGGAATGATGGAGCATGGGACCACGAGTGGTTCCCGATCCCGTGTCCTTCACGGGCAATGCGGGCGGCTATCCCCGGATTCTCCTCCAGGTTCCTGCCTGTGCAGAAGAACGTGGCCTTCGCACCGTGTGCCTTCAATACATCGAGCACCTTCTCCGTCTCCCCGGCGGAAGGGCCGTCATCGAAAGTGAGCCATACTCTCCTCTCCTCTGTCTTCACCCTGCACAGCGCCTTGAGATAGACCCCGGATGAAATGTCGGCAGCCCCGTATGCCAGGAAAAGCACCAGGACCGCCACCAGAACAGACGCTACAGCAACCGCAATCACCGCCATGACCCTACCTCCCCGCCTTATGGCCTCCTCAAGAGAACAGCAGAATGATACATGCCTGTGCTGCAGCTGTAAACAGCCACATACCCTGTCCCCGCGTCACCGACCGCCCCGGCTGCCCCGCATATCCTTCCGGCAGAGCCTGTCCAGGAGCAGCCTGCGGTTTCAGGCGAAAAGAAGGTCACATCGGACATTCCGAGCCCGTGCTCCCCGAGGAAAGACCTGACGGCATCTCCGGCCCCGTCCGCGTCCATGGTCCCCCTCCAGGTCCTCAGACCGCACAACTCGGCAAGAGTGCTTTCCGAAGGTTCACTGCAGAGAAGCATGAAACCGGCTCCTTCACTGTCCGTCCAGCCCTTGCGCGAGAAGCCGAGCCTCTCTTTCACCGCATGCGACTCCGGTGTGATCTCGTCAAATGCCCCTGCCAGGACATTCCTTCTCCCTTCCGCAATCTGGAGCATGGCATCGGTCAATGCGCTCTCGAGACTCAGCCCCCGGTGGACATAAGTCACATTGTATGCCCTGATTCCCTTGAGCAGAGCAATCTGGGCCCCGACGGTATTGAATGTAGAACGCATGAACGGAGTCGGGTTTAGGGAGGACTCGTTGCGTGAGGAGATTTCCTCCAGGAACTTGCCCGTATCCTCAAGTCCGCCGAGGGAAGTGGCGGTGACAATGGCATCCACCTCATCCGGGGAAAGTCCGTCAAGGCACATCAGGCCTGCGGCCACACCCATCCTGATCAGCCGGGACATACGCCTGAGCATGTTGGGGTTGCCTATGAGCGAAGCAAGCGGCAGATCCTTCAGGGATGAGCCGTCCACGTATGAGACCCTGTCTATATATACCGGTACCATATATCTGTCATCTGCAGCGTGAAAAGACAAGCGTAGAGTTGTTGCCCCCGAATCCGAACGAATTGGAAAGTACGTTCCGTATCCCGAGAGAGTCCTTCCATGAAAGGACAGGGACCAGGCCGGTCTCGGGGATGGCGGACGTGAAGTTGAGGTTGGGATAGACTGTTCCCTCAGCCACCGACATGGCGGAATACACAGCCTCGATGCCTTCCGACGCCCCGAGAGTGTGGCCGACGAACGGCTTCACGGAACTGAACATCGGAACTTTGTCTCCGAAAATCCTCCTCATGGCCACACTCTCGGACAGGTCGTTCTGGAATGTGCCTGTACCGTGGACGTTGATGTAGTCCACCTCGTCCGGTGCTATACCCGCATCCCGCATAGCTTCCGTCATGGACATGTATGCACCGTCTCCTTCAGGGGAACTGCCAGTCTGGTGATAGGCCTCATTCACGTTCGCGAAGCCACGGAGCTCGCAGTATGGAGTCCGGCGTGCCGCCCTTTCGGACTGGAGGACAAGAAATCCCGCCCCTTCACCGAGATTCAGGCCGTTGCGGTCTGCGGACATCGGGCGCGAGTGCCCGGTATCGAGGATTTTCAGTGAATTGAACCCGTTGAGGGTGAACCTGCACAAGGCATCCGTCCCTCCTGCTATCACAGTGTCGAGAAGCCCGTGCCTTATCATTCTCGCCCCGAGCATCAGAGCATTCCCGGCGGAAGAGCAGGCTGTGCTGACCGTGGTGACAAATCCCTTTATCCCGAGAGCATCGGCAATGAATTCAGTGCTCGCAGCGCAGTCATGCATGGCCACGTCCCTTAGTCTTCCGCGCCCGGGATTCTCCCTGAAATCTTCGTAGAAACATTCAGTCAGGTCCATCCCTCCGACTGAAGTGGCGGAAACAAGCCCGACCCGCTGCCATGGCTGCATGTCAGCCGAAGCATCGGCGACAGCCTCCGAAGCGGCGGCAAGCCCCAGGAGGGCTGTCCTGGAGACAGTCCTGCCGGGAGCTATGCCGAGCATCCCCTTCAGGTCACTGTTGTCCCGCTTCACTTCGCCGGCAGGAAATCCGAGCTCAGTATGAAAATGGACGACAGGCCCTATCCCGTGCTTTCCTCCGCGCAGGGATGCCATGTTCTCCCGAAGATCCTTTCCGATGGCGGATATGACTCCGAGCCCGGTCACCAGGACCCTTGTCATTTCCTGTGCTTCCTGATATAGTCCGCTATGGTGGATACGGAATAGAATATCTCCTTTCCTTCCCTAGGGTTCTCCACCTTCACGCCGTAGTTCCTCTCGAGAATGAGGATGATCTCGAGAGCATCTATGGAATCGAGTCCCAGTCCTGCGTCGCCGAACAGAGGAGCATTGTCATCTATGTCTTCCGGCCTGACATCTTCAAGGTTAAGGGCCTCGACAAGCTGTCTTTTAAAAGTTTCGTTGATATTTTCCATTATGTTCCTGTATTGTTTTAAACTTCATTCCCTGAAATGGTCCCAGGGCCGAGCAGCTCGAACCTGGCCATGTACCTGCCCTTGAGCATCTCGCACCAGCCTGCGATACAGTAGCGGTAGCCGCACCCGGACATTATCATAGAGGCATATCCGCGCAGTTTCCCGGGAGCGTATTCCCTGGTGATGAAAAACGTGTTCTCGCCCTTTATCCTGTGACGGATGCAAATCTCTCCGGAAACCACATTCGGCAAGGTATATACGAACACCGCAGGGCTCGCACCCTGCTCGCCGTGAAGGGCTACCTCCTCCAGATGCCTCAGGTCGGAGTCCAGGGACGAGCTCTAGTTCGACAGGACAAGAGCAGTCTCAAGCGGCTCGAAACCGATCCCGTCAAGCAGCTCTTCAGCGGCAAGATAGCCGAGCTTGCAGAGGTTGTCCATCTTGAAGAACTTCATATAGGTGCGCCCTGAAGCCCTGTAGGCTTCCCTGGCGAAATCTCCGAAATCCTGTTCCTTGGAACTGAAGACCTCGTGTCCGTTCCTGAGAATCCTTCCGTCACTGATTTCTACAGTACGCAGCACTTCAGCCTCCGTGGCGCTGTTACGGGACAGGCTCCAGCGGTCTTCCCTGTCCGTCACGTACTCCGGAAGGCTCAGGACTATGGCAGCATTGCACCCTCCGAATCCGGAAGCTGCCTTAAGACAGTGCCTCATGCGGCATTTCCTGTGCTCCGCAGAGACATTCACCGGCTCGGGCACTCCCATGGTCACGAAACCGGGTGTGCCCCATACCACCCCGCGCTTCATCTGCTCTATGCTCATTATGGTCTCTATCACACCCGAAGCTCCCAGAGTATGGCCGAAGTAAGGTTTCAGGCTCTGGACAGGTACCGGGGACATTCCGGCCAGGGCTATCGCCTTGGATTCCATCTCGTCGTTATACACCGTAGCCGTACCGTGGAGCTCCATAAAGCTGATTTCGTCAGGGGTCACCCCGGCCTCCCGCATGGCATCCCGCATGGCGAAGAAAAGCCCGTCCCCGGTACGGGACGGTCCGGAAATATGGTTGGCATCATCGCTTATGGAACCTCCGGAAATCACCACCTGCCCGTCTTCAGGCCCGCAGCCGAGCACAACAGCCCCTGCGGCCTCACCGAGATTCAGCCCGTCGCGGCTTGCGTCATAAGGACGGCACCGGCCGGAGCTCAACGACTTGAACGAGGAGAAACCGCTCACCACGAAGCGTGAAAGCACGTCGCAGCCGGCAACGACAGCCCTTCGACACCTCCCGGAAGAGACAAGTCTCATGGCCACAATCATGGCAGAGACCCCTGATATACAGGCATTGGAGATGACGATGAACCTGTCCCCTGCCCCGAAGCGCCTGGCCACATTCTCCCCTGTCTTCCACAGATAGGTACGCCCGTCAGGCATGCTGTCAGAAGGGTCGAGCAGCTCCACATCCCCTTTGGTAGTGGATATTACAAGCATTGTCTCAGGGTCGGAAAGGTCCGTCCCGGACTCCTTCAGTACGTCTCCGACAACAGCTGAAAGAAGCAGCTCCGCACGTGGAAGCTCCCCGTACTCTGAAACCGCTTCCCTGTAAACACTCTCCGGTATGGATGCGGCATACAGCGGCCCGGAAGAAAAATCCGCGGACTCGTGCAGGGTCACCCCCGAGAGGCAGTTCTCCACCGCATCCGCATTTACCTTCACCCCGCGCCCCAAGGCTGTTATGAGTGAAGATGCACCTATGTACACATCGTTCATATGATGTTCCATTTCCGTTTCCATTGCTGATAAAACCCGGGACAGACAAGCTGGAGCTGCCCTTCCAGGTCAAGAAAGACCTGCACCGTGCTCCCCGAAGCCATCAGCTCGTTGTCTGAAGCCCTGTAAATGGCATATTCAAACTGTATCTTGGCGGCTTCGCACGGCACAAGCCCGGTCACCACCGTTATCTCCTCCCCGAAAGTCAGCGATTTCCTGTAACTGCAGGTCATCTCCACAACAGGGATGGTATATCCTTCGTTGCGGACACTCATGTAGTCCAGACCGAACTCGTGCCCGAAAGCCTCCCTGCCATCCTCGAAAAACCTGGCGTAGTTGCCATGCCAGACGATACCCATGGCATCCGTCTCGCTGAAACGTATCCTGACGTTTGTCCTGCTGACAAGCGCGGCCTTGTCCATTAATGACTTACGCTTTCTCATCCCTTTCCGTATCAAGATAAATCTTCATATCACCCTCGGCCAGGACCTCCTCCCCTCTCCAGCACACAGCATGCACCAGGCTCATGCCGAATATGTCCGCAACCACCTCCACGGAAGTCCTCAGGCTGTCTCCCGGACGCGGCAGTGAGCCTGAAAAATGCATTTTCTCTATGGAGGCGACAAAACCCAGCGGTACCGGACATCCGTCTTTCCTGAATGAATAGCCGGCCCTGGCAGCGGCAGACTGTGCCATATGCTCGACTATCCCCGGCGCGGCAAACACCCCGCCGGTGCAGAAGACATTATCCGGCCTCACAGTAAGTCCGGACCACGACACCCCGTCCGATATCCCGAGGAACTGGTCCACCATAAGCATCGGAGGCCTTTGAGGGACAAGCTCCAGAAGTTCCTGTCCTTCAATATGTTCTGTATATTCCATCATTTTTCAGGCACACACTCCAGTATTGAATGTCCGTATCCTATGTCATCATGTATGGCTGCGACGGAAAGACCGGCCTCACGGATACAGGATACAAGGTCATCCGTAGAGAACATTTTGCTGTTCCCGTTTGCCATCACAGTGAAATAGAGGCTTATCTGCGTTAAATCAAAGGCTGCAGTGTCATATTTCTGCCGGTCCCACAGAGTCTCCATGATGAATATCCTGCCCCCGTCAGCCAAGGCCTTCCTGGCACGCTCCAGTATGCCTGCGGCCTGAGCGGAAGAGAAGCAGTCCAGGAACTGGCTCATCCACACGACATCGTAACCGGTCGGGAAAACAGTGTTTACGTCAAGGATGTCAGCGGGATAACCGGATATCCTGTCCCTATGCCGGAATGATGCGGTGTTCTCTTTCATCAGCCCTATCTGCTGCGGCAGGTCCATTATGGTCAGTTCCACCGCCGGGTCATATGAAGTGCACTGCATGGCCCATTTCCCGGTATTGCCGCCTATATCGAGTATCCTTGCCGGATGTGTAGCGAACACGATCTCCAGAGCCTTCCCGAATGAAGAGTCTGAGTAGAAATGGTCGAAAGCGAACCAGCTCTTCCGCACCTGGGGCTCAAGGCTCGAGAGCCCCTCGTATATTGTCGGCCACTCCCCGAGGGTCTTCAGCCCCTCCGGCTTCCCGTTCCTCACAGATTCCTCGAGATAGAAGAACCCCCTGTAGTTGACATCATGGTTGAAATCCATGTCCACCTTCACCATCGGGTCATTGAGCAGGAACCATCCTGTCTTGGAAAGGCTCCACAGGCCGTCCTTCTTTTCGACAGTACCGGCAGTCAGAGACGCCTCAAGAAGCACCTTCACCCCGTACAGCGGGAGTCCGGTACTGGCGGCTATTTCCTCCATGGTACGGCCTTCGGATGAAATGCAGGCGAAAATCCCAGTCCTGACCATCACCCTGGCGACCTGGAACACAATGGCTCCGGATGCGATCAGATGGGCATTGCGCTGAGCCTGTTCGGCACTGACTGTCTTGCTGTTGTCAATTCTTCTGGGCATAATTCCAAAAATCATAATAATTGAACCACTGGCTCGGGTATTTGCGGACTGTTCTCTCGAGGGCGGACACATATTTTTCAAGCAGGGACCTCATGTCGGATTTCCCCTCCTCCGGAAGGACCGGCTCGAAATGGAACCTGTATTCCATCCCTTTCTCTCTCATGGCAAAATAGAAAACCACAGGGGTCCTGAGCCTGGAGGCAAGCAGGAAAGGTCCCATAGGAAACCGGGCCTCATGTCCCAGGAACATGCAGGACAACGTCTTATCGCTCCCGGTGTACCTGTCTCCCTGAAAGCACACATACTCCCTGTTCCTAATGGCATCCATGATGGAGAACACATGTGCAAGGCTGTCACCGTTGACAGGAATCACCTTGTAGTCGTGCGACATGGCATTGGACTCAAGTACACGTTTGACCTTCTCGTGTTCGTTGTCATACATGACGATGTTCAGTCTTTTCCCGTATTTGTCGAAGAAAGGCACCCCTATCTCCCAGTTCCCCACATGGGCCCCGATCATCACCACCCCGGTGTCCCCGTCGAGGATTTCCAGGAAGCGGCTCCTGTTCTCATAAGTGAAAGAGTATTTCTCCGGCATGCCGCCGTTTATGGCCACTTTGTCTATGAGTATCTGTCCGAGGGAATAGAAATTGGACAGGACCATGATTGCGCTCCTGCACCTGCCGTATCCGAGGCTCTTTCTGGAATAGGACCAGACCGAACGCACGGCGCGCGGGGCGAAAATGACAAAATAAGGTACAACGAAATACAGGAAAACGTATGCCGCCCTTATGCCGGCCTTACGGATCAGCCAGATGAAGAACCTGTATCCGAAAACCCCGCCTCTGGTCTGCCCCTTCCATCCCTGAGCCATCACTTCCCTGTCCTTGAAAGTATCATGTCGTAAAGGTCCTGGAAAGTGCGGATGCCTTCAAAATCCTTTGCAGTGACCTTGAAGCCGAAATTCTTCTCGATCAAAACGACCATATCGACGAAATCAAGGCTGTCCATGTCGAGTGTCTGGATCATCGGGGCATCAGGCCGGATCTCCTCGATGTCCACTTCAAAGCCTTCCGCAAGTGCCTCCCTGATTTTCTGTATTGTCTCTTCTCTGTCCATATGTAGAATCTTTATTTTTTGAATTTTCTGACTATTAGGGTGGAATTGGTCCCTCCGAACCCGAATGAATTGGATAGGAAAGTATCGAACCCGATATCGGCACGCTCCGCAGGTATGTCCAGCAGGGCGGAAGCCTCATCGGGCTCCGAGAAGTTGATGTTCGGTGCAACAAAGCCGTTCTGCATCATCAGCATGGAATATATCACCTCGCTTGCCCCGGCCATCCACATCTCGTGGCCTGTCATTGACTTGGTGGATGCAACCAGAGGGTGATGTCCGCGGAAAACCTCGGCAATGGCCTTAGCCTCGTTGAAGTCTCCCACAGGGGTGGAAGTCGCATGGGCATTGACATAAGCTATGCTTCCGAGGTCTATCCCCGCATCCTTCACGGCCATCTCGATCGAGCGTTTCGGACCGCCCACATTCGGAACCGATATATGGTCACCGTTGGATGAGAAGCCGTATCCGATGACCTCTGCCAGAATCGGCGCCCCGCGTCTTACAGCGGACTCGTAGCTCTCGAGCACCAGGCTCGCACCTCCGCCGCTCGGGACAAGCCCGTCCCTGTTCCTGTCGAAAGGCCTGGATGCCTTCTCGGGTGCATCCTCCCGCTTGGAAAATGCTCCCAGCCCGTCGAAACTCCCCACAGAATACGGGTTCACCTCCTGCGCCCCTCCGCACAGGATGCAGTCCTGGAGTCCTGTGCGTATGAGGAGATAGGCGATGCCGATGGCATGGGAACCGCTTGCGCATGCCCCGGCCACAGTGAAGTTTATGCCAGTCAGGCGGAATATCACAGAAAGGTTCATGGACACGGTGGATGTCATTGACTGGAATATGGCTCCGGAACCTACCATAGCGGTGTCCTTTTCAGCCCTTATGGTATCAATGGAGCGGACAATGGGGGCCGCGCTGCAGTCGTTGCCATAGAGGATACCCACCTCGTGGCCCTGCAGGAAGTCCCCGTCAATCCCCGCCTGTGCAAATGCCTCCAGCGTAGCCATGTAGGCGTATTCGCCCTGCTCCGGAAGGCTGTTCCTCTTCTTCCTGTCAAGAATGCCCTTGAGGTCAGGACGCGCAATAATCCCGGTCAGAGATGATGCAAAGCCCATTTCCTTGCGGACGGGATCAGTCCCGATGCCGGATTTCCCGGCATAAAGCGATTCCGTCACCTCTTCCTTGTTCCTGCCGATGCATGAGTATATCCCCATGCCGGTAATGACAACTCTCCTCATAGTACCGTCAAGTATATAATCCTCCGTTCACTGATATGACTGTTCCAGTAATGTATGACGCCTCTTCCGAGGCAAGGAACCCTACCGCAGCCGCGACTTCATCCGGAGTCCCGAAACGGCCTGCCGGGATGAGCTTCCTGAGCTCGTTCTCGTCCAGGTCCCTGGTCATGTCTGTGGATATGAAGCCAGGCGCCACTGCATTTACCGTGACCTTTTTTCTGGCAGTCTCCTGTGCAAGGGCCTTCGTCGCGGCTATAAGACCGCCTTTTGCTGCGGAATAGTTTGTCTGTCCCGGCAGGCCTTTTATCCCTGAGAGGGACGATATGTTGACCACTCGTCCGAACCTGGCGACAAGCATGTCCTTGAGGAGGAACCTCGTCACATTCAGGAAACCCTTCAGTGTCACGTCAACCACCTGTTCCCAGCTGCTGTCCTCCATCCATATCAGAAGGCTGTCATCCCGGAACCCGGCATTGTTCACAAGCACGGAGATATAAGACCCCTCATGCGCGGATTTCCAAGAGGAAAGGGCCTCTTCAACATCCTGCCTGTCAGCCACGTCGAACTTCAGGAGCTCACCCTCACCCCCCGCAGACTCGATCATCCCGAGAGTGACATGAGCCTCATCATCGTTGCTTCTGTAATTCACGATGACACTGTATCCCATACCGGCAAGCTTCAGGCAGACAGCCCTGCCTATACCACGGCTTCCGCCTGTCACAAGTGCGTATTTTTTCTCCCTCTGTTCCACTTTCCCTGAGCTTTATCTTGAGTTTCTGATATAGTCCGCCACTTTCTCTATCTCCCTGTATCTCGGTCTGTCATCCCTGAATGCCGGGACGATTTCCCTGACAGCGCTGTACAGTCTGTGCGTGACCGGGGACAGGCCTGAAGCGATATCCAGGCAGTCCACGGCCTGAGCCAGGGAAACCAGATGTATCGCTGTCACCTGGAATGCGTTATCGATGACTTTCGCGGCGATAAGGGCGGAATTTGTGCCCATGCTCACGATATCCTGGTTGTCATTGTTGTTGGGGATGCTGTGGACATACATCGGGTTGGAAAGAGTCTGACACTCCGCAGTGGTGGATGTGGCTGTGAACTGGGATGCCTGCATTCCGTAGTTCAGCCCGAGTACTCCCATGTTCACAAACGGCGGAAGAATCCCGTTTATCTTGTCATGCATCAAGTAGTTGAGCTGTCTTTCACACATCATGGTCATCTTGGTGACCGCTATCTTCAGCTTATCCATCTCGAAAGAGACATAGTCACCGTGGAAGTTCCCGCCATGATAGACATTGGACGTATCAGGATCCACTATAGGATTGTCGCAGGCAGAATTGATCTCTGCCACGAGGACCTTGCCGGCATTCACGAGTTCGTCATATACAGGGCCGAGCACCTGAGGCACACAACGCAGAGAATAATACGGCTGTACCTTGTGCCCGAACTGCCTTTCGGTATGTTTTCCGCTGTAAAGCTCCGCAGTCCTCTTCCTGAGACACCTGCTTCCAGAGGCATCGCTGCGCATCATCTCCGCCACCTTCCTCTGCCCCTCGTGCAGCTTGGCGGCATTCAGTTCCTCGGACATGAGGTCATCGTATGAAGAAGCCACCTCGTTTATCAGGACCGATGCGGTGAGCACAGTGCGGAAAAGACGCCTGGCATAGATGAGGTTCACAAGCCCTATACCGGTCATCACCGATGTCCCGTTGGTGACAGAAAGCCCTTCCCTTATGCGTATAGTGAACGGCTTTACCCCGAGACTGTCCAGGACTTCGGCGGCAGGCGAAAGCTGCCCTTTGAAGAACACCTCACCCTCACCTATCAGGGCAAGGGCGATATGGGCAAGCTGCACCAGGTCTCCGCTGGCCCCGACACTCCCATGCTCCGGGATATATGGGAAAATACCGAGATTGATGAACTTCACCACTTCATCCACCAGCTCAGGGCTCACTCCTGACTTGCCCTGGAGAAAAGTCATGAGCCTTGCCAGCATGGCTGCCTTTACGTAGATGCAGGGCAGCGGAGCACCGGCCCCGGTGGCATGGCTCCTGATGATGTTGTACTGGAGCTCTGTCAGGGAGCTGTCGTCCACCCTGTACTGGGCCATGGGCCCGAAACCAGTATTGATACCGTATATTATTTTCTCCCTGGCGAATTTTTCCAGGAAACGGAAACTGCGGCTGACTGTGTGCGCCGCCTCCTCAGAGACTTCAATCAGTTCATTTTCGAATAGTATTTTTTCAATAGAATCCAAGTCTATTCTATTCCCTACAATCATTGCTGGCCTCCTGTCAATGTATCCGACAACCCTTAACATTATCCGCTGATAAACCGGACAGTGTGCAAAGATAATGATTATTTGTATTAGAAAAAACTTCAAAGACGCAAGATTGACTGTACAGGAAAAAATGAAACGAAAAGAGCCGGCCCGACGGCCGGCTCACTTTCTTGCTGTGGTATTCAGATTATTTTGCAATGACACGTGCCATCTCGCAAACCTTGTTTGAATAACCCCACTCGTTGTCGTACCATGAAACGACCTTTACGAATGTAGGATCGAGCTGGATACCAGCCTTCTCATCGAAGATGGAAGTGTGGGAGTCACCACGGAAGTCAGTTGAAACGACTGACTCGTTGGTGTATCCGAGAATTCCTTTGAGCTCGCCCTCTGAAGCCTTCTTCATGGCTGCGCAGATTTCCTCGTAAGTAGCAGGTTTCTCAAGCTCTACAGTGAGGTCAACTACTGATACGTCAGAGGTAGGGACACGCATTGACATACCTGTAAGTTTTCCGTTGAGTTCAGGAAGGACCTTACCTACTGCCTTGGCAGCACCTGTTGATGAAGGGATGATGTTCTCGAGGATTCCACGTCCGCCTCTCCAGTCTTTCTTTGAAGGACCGTCAACTGTCTTCTGGGTTGCAGTTGCAGCGTGAACTGTGGTCATGAGACCTCTCTTGATACCGAATGTCTCGTGAAGGACTTTGGATATAGGAGCAAGGCAGTTGGTTGTGCAGGATGCGTTGGAGATGATGTCCTGGCCTGCGTATGTCTTGTCATTAACACCGTAAACGAACATAGGTGTGCTGTCCTTTGAAGGAGCTGACATGATGACTTTCTTAGCACCGGCCTCGATATGTTTGCGGGCTTTCTCGTCAGTAAGGAAGAGACCTGTAGACTCTACCACTACGTCTGCGCCCACCTCGTTCCATTTGAGGTTTGCAGGATCCATCTCTGAAGTAAGGCGGATCTTGTTTCCGTTAACTACGAGATAACCGTCCTCAACTGCGACCTCATGGTTGAACTTGCCGTGTACTGAATCATATTTCAGCATGTAAGCAAGATACTCTGGATCAAGAAGGTCATTGATACCTACGACCTGAATGTCGTTTGAGAAATTCTCGACAGCTGCACGGAAAACCATACGTCCGATACGGCCGAATCCGTTAATACCAAGTTTAATCATTTTCTTAATATTTTAAAGTAATACAAATTCCAGATTTTGTTTCCGAAGGGATGCTTCCTACAAAAACGGTGCAAAAATAAGAAAAATAATGAATAATCCACTATATTTGTCACAAAATTCATATCGATGAACATACTTATCACCAATGACGACGGCTATCAGGCGAAAGGCATAAAAGTATTGTCAGAAATAATGTGCCAATTTGGCAGTGTCACTGTCATTGCTCCCAAAAAGCACCAGTCCGGAATGTCCATGGCAGTGTCCCTCGGTCTCAAGCAGATCGCATACAAGGAGATGTCGGCCATGGAAGCTGCGATGAAGACCTGGGACACCGGAAAGAAGGCATGCCACGACGGCATCAGGTGGTCCTATCTCGACGCCACGCCGGCCAGTTGCGTGAAGTTCGGGCTGAACACCGTTTTCAGCGGCAAGTTCCCGGACGTGGTGGTGTCCGGCATCAACCACGGGTCCAACGCATCTACCGCATCATGCTACTCTGGAACCCTCGGGGCCGCACAGGAAGCCGCCCTGAACGGAATTCCAGCCATCGGTGTGTCACTTGCGACGATATACCCTGATGCGGACTTCAGTGCGGTGGAGAAGTTCTTCCCGGATATCTTCCGGATAGTCATGGCAGGCTTCCCGCACAGGTACGGCATATATTACAACATCAACTTTCCCGACATCCCGGCTGACAGGATAAAGGGCATCAGGGCAGGATGCCAGGGCAGAGGCAGGTGGGTCCGTGAATTCAAGGACTGGGACCCTGACGTTTACAGGCACTTCGGAATCACTCCGGAGACCCTCGGCCAGAGCAGCATCCCGCAGAAAGAGGAAGGAGAGGTGCTGTACATGATGGTCGGAGACTATATCGATGACCCTGAAAACACGGAGAAGGCCGACCACAGGCTCCTGGAAGAAGGATACATATCCATCGTGGCCCACAACCTTGACACGACGGACTATCAGGAGCTCGGGCGGATGGAAGATGCCGGATTCAACATGGATTTCAAAAACCGTCGGGATTTCTGACAAAAGACATACTACCGCAATGAACAGAACAGCCATTACAGCCATCTCAGTTTCGATGCTGCTTTCTCTGCCTGCCGCAGCGCAGATTTCCTTTATCAACCCGGTACCGCAGCAGACCGAGTCTTCAGGAAGGCTCTTCAACGCACCGGAGGAATGGGACATCATTTCTTCATGCCCGGAATATGTGACTGCACCCCTGACCAGGTTTTCCGCAGACACAGACGGGGCAGAATTCAGGGTGACAGTGGCCATCCGCGGGGAAAAGGCAGCCAGGAAATACTCCGCGCTTATCCCTGACAAGGCCGAAGGATATTATATAAAGGTGTCCGGCACAGGGATAACCGTGATGGGCAACAATGAGCGCGGGGCATTCTACGGCGTGAAAAGCATCGAATCCATGCTCAGGGAGGGCAAACTGGAGGAATGTACCATAAAAGACTGGCCGGAAGTGGCATACAGAGGAACGGTAGAGGGATTCTACGGGACCCCGTGGAGCCATGAAGCAAGAATGGGACAGCTGGAATTCTACGGAAGGAACAAGATGAACGTATATCTGTACGGGCCGAAGGACGACCCGTACCACAGTGTCCCCATGTGGAGAGAGCCGTATCCGGAGAAAGAGGCAGAGGACATAAAGGCCCTCGTACAGAAGGCAAAAGAGAACGGGGTGATATTCTACTGGGCTATACACCCTGGACAGGACATAAAGTGGGACGGGGACGACACGCAGAAGCTCATAAGCAAGTTCGAGTCTATGTACAACCTGGGAATCAGGGCGTTTGCAGTGTTTTTCGATGACATATCCGGAGAAGGCACAGATGCAGCCAGGCAGGCAGGGCTCCTGAACACCATAAACAGGCAGTTCGTGAAGGAGAAAAAAGACGTCGCACCTCTGATAATGTGCCCGACAGAATACAACAGGGCATGGTCTGATGACAGCAGCGGATACCTGAAGACCCTCGGAGAGACACTCGACAAGGATATAATGGTCATGTGGACAGGAAACTCCGTTGTCCACTGCATCGACAGGCCGTCGGTAGAATGGATAAACAGCCGGATAGGCCGCAAGGCATATATCTGGTGGAACTACCCGGTGAACGATTTCGTGCGGGACCACATGCTTCTCGGACCGGTTTACGGCAACGGGCTTGACATCGCGGAAGAGATATCCGCCTTTGTGAGCAACCCGATGGAACACCCTGAGGCCTCAAAGATAGCGCTGTACAGCATAGCGGACTATACATGGAACATGGACAGCTACGACAGCGGGACATCATGGACCAGGGCACTGAAGGACATATTGCCGGGACAGTGGGAACAGCTTGAGACCATTGCATCCCACAGTTCCGACCTCGGTCCAAACGGGCATGCATTCAGAAGGGACGAGAGCATGAAGATAACACCTCTTCTCGAAAGGCTGGAGGGCGCGCCGGCAGAACCGGCGGAAGAAGACATCATGGCTCTCCGCAGGGAATGTTGCGCCATCGAAACCGCAGCAGACATTCTCTTGGCAAGCGAAGAGAACCCTGCCCTTACAGAAGAACTGGCACCATGGCTTCTCCAAGCCAAGGCGGTAGCGGAATACGGCCAGAGCGTGTGCACCATGGTATGTCCGCTTGACGGCAGGCCTGAAGATTTCATGACAGCATACATGAGGGCCAGGGCGCTTCAGGTAAGGATGTATGAAATCGATGCGGAATACAACGACAATCCATACCAGCCAGGCGTGAAGATAGCAGGACTGAAACTCCTGCCTGTCATCAATGCACTGTTCAGCTCTGCCGTGGAAAGATACAACATCACATACGGCAAGTCCCTCTCCACCATGACAGGATTCAATCCTGACACTATGGAGACAACAGTGGAACAGCTCTCCAGGCAGCCTGTCCGTACACGCGGAAAGAGTGTGTCCGTGTCCCCATCCAACGAGGTAGTCACATGGCACGAAGGAGACCATCTGACCATTGTCCTCAAAAAAGAATGCAGACTGGAAAGGATAACAGTTGACCTTGGAGCCGTACTGCAGGCAGGGGATTTCATGGTGGAGACAAGCCGGGACGGATTGGAATGGACCAGCGCAGCAATGGTACAGGAAGAAGGCTCGTCGAGATACGTTTCCGGGAAGGGGCTGTCCGGAGCCAGCGCCGGATATGTCAGGATAACCTACGCCGGACAGGGAGACAGGGAGACATATTTCCGCAACTTCACCATAGTAAAGGAATAATATGAAATACTATATCATCGCAGGAGAGGCTTCCGGGGACCTGCACGGGTCCAATTTGATGAAGGGACTCTATTCCGAGGACCCTGACGCAAGAATCAGGTTCTGGGGAGGAGACCTCATGAACAGTGTATATACAGACAAGGAGTCCGGGAAGCAGACGACGGACGCGCAAGATGCAGGAGGACTTGTACGCCACTATAAGGAAGGGGCGATAATGGGCTTCTGGGAAGTGTTCAGGAAGGCCGGTATGCTCCTCGGGAACGTGAGGTTCTGCGAGAAAGACATCCTGCGGTGGAACCCTGACGTTGTAATCCTCATAGACTATCCCGGGTTCAATTTCAAGATAGCTGAATCTGCCCACAGACACGGGTTCAGGGTATTCTACTACATCGCCCCGAAGGTGTGGGCATCACGTGAGGGCAGGATAAAGAAGCTCAGGAAATATGTGGACAAGCTGTTCATAGTCTTCCCGTTCGAGATACAGTATTTCAGAAGCAAAGGCATAGACTTCATTTACAAGGGCAATCCGCTTGTGGATGCCATAGACAATTCCCAGGCGGTATCTGAAAGCAGGGAGGATTTCCTCAGGCGCAACTCCCTGCCTGACAAGCCAATAATCGCCATGCTGGCAGGCTCGAGGAAAGGAGAGATCAGTACCATGATGCCAGTTCTCAGGGAATTTGCCGAGAAGATGACCTCTCTACCGCACTACAGCGGATACCAGTTCGTCGTAGCCGGCGCACCGGCAAGGAGCATGGATGACTACACCCCGTACCTGAATGGTTGCAAGGCGGATGTAAAGGTCATTTTCGGACAGACCCAGGCGATTGTAAAGAATGCCGTAGCCGCCGTAGTCAATTCCGGAACAGCTTCACTTGAGACAGTTCTTCTGGGCACGCCACAGGTGGTAGGGTTCATAATGGGAAGCCGCATCACATACGCCATAGCCAAGAGGATTGTCAAGGTCAGATTCATAAGCCTGGGCAACCTTATCATAGACCGCCTGGCTTTCAAAGAGTTCATCCAGGAGGACTGCAATGCCGGGAATCTCGTGGCGGAAGTGCGTGCCCTTATTGAAGACGAGGCGTACCGCCGGAAGATGCTGTCCGAGTATGACTGCATCCGCAAGGCCCTGGGAGGCAAGGGTGCATCTGCCGCGGTGGCAAAGGCCATGATAGAAGAACTCAGCCTACCAGACTGCGATTGACGGGGGCAGATTGTCTTTCTGGCTGTAAAGGGCCCATACAAAGAAAATCCCCGTCAGGACAAGTACAATGAAGAAGTACACCACACACAGGAGAATGGTCTTCAGCAGAGTCTTGACCCAATTGTTCCCATAAACCCAATGCATGGCGACAGTTGTATATAAGAGATTGATTCCAAGGAAAATATACCATGGGACACCATTATAGTGCCACAGCTCTCCCACAAGGACGAACAAAGCTGTCATGATATAGAAGAAGCATCCCCAGTGAAGTGAGAAAGCGAGATGGTTCATATACATCATGCGCTTCTTCCTGTAAAGGCCTTTAAGCATAAGAGCCATTATAGGGACCAGGAACAGTGAGAACAGAGGGGCGTATCCGCTAAGGATACCGAGCAGCCCGTCAATGAACAGGGATTCCCTCTCGTCCATCCTTGGCGCCGGAGTGGCGTACAGTCCGACTCCGTCCAGATCTTCCCTGTATTCGAATGTCTCCAGATACACTGAAGGCATCCTTACTTTCACTGTATCCTTTACCCCGCTGCCACCGGAAAGCGTATCTCCGGCGGAATACCCGATAATATCGAAAACCTCCGGATACTTTCTCACATCCTCAATATCGACGGCTATCGCCACGACCGTATCCTTGTCGAACATTGCCATTGCACGGTAATCCTCAGGGGATGCATCCTCAAGCTCATCGATTATGGTTTCAGAATGCCATTTGCCCATGGCGTTTTCAACGGTATTCCCCACAAACATGAAGAAACCGATGAAAAACAGGAGGGTGATGCACATGAAAAGGCGCATCGGATGGACATACGAGGCTATTTTCCCTGAATTGAATTCCGTAGTGAGGAAACCCGGGCGGCTGAAAAGATACCACAGAGTGCTCCATATCTTGGTGTCGAACTGATAGACATTCTCGAAATACTGCAGGATATATTTCCAGAACGGCTGACGGGAGTCGAGGGCGTACTGTCCGCAGTTGTGGCAATACATTCCCTTCAGTTCAGTACCGCAGTTCTTGCAGTGACTGTACGGTGGAATATACCGGCTCCGGATGCGCTTGAGGCGCTTGAACTCGAGAGTCCTCTGAAGCTTGAGCCTTCTGGCGAGGATGTCACGTCTGAGACTGCGCCTCGCGCTTTTCTGCACTATGTCAAGTTTCCTGGAGATTGATTTCCTTTTCCGCTTTTCCATAAGTAAAGTCTTTTTTACAGGCGATTTACCGGTAGTCCCTTTCCCCGAAAATCAAAGTACCTATACGGACTATGTCGGCTCCCATGGAGACCGCTATCTTATAGTCATGAGTCATCCCGAAGGACAGGAGCCCGAATGACGCGTGGAGGTCCGGATGCTTTCCCGCCTCAGGGACAAGGCTGTCGCGAAGGGAGACAAGCCTTGAGAAATCAGCCCTTATGATCTGCTCGTCATCGGTGAAAGTGGCCATGCCCATCAGACCGCGTATATTCACGTTACGGTATCCGTGCCCTGAAAACAGGATATCCCTTATACCGTCGGCATCGAATCCCTGCTTTGTCTCCTCGGATGCAATGTGATACTCCAGCAGGACATCCACAACCCTGCCGTGCTCCCCTCCCCACCTGTCTATGGCTTCAAGAAGATGCAGAGAATCCACGGACTCCACCATCGACACATACGGGAGGACCATCTTCAGCTTGTTGGTCTGAAGGTGGCCTATGAAATGCCACCGTATATCTGAGTACAGGGCGGGATTCCCGGCCTCCGAGGCCTTTTCCGCGAGCGTCTTCACCTTTGACGAAAGTTCTTGCGGACGGCTTTCCCCGAAGACGCGCTGCCCAGCACTGTATGCCTCCATGACAGCTTCGGCAGGGTGGAATTTGGAAACTGCCACCAGAGTCACATCGGGTGGCAGTTCATTATGCAGTTTTCCAATAGTGTCCTTTATGTATGACATGTCTGATATGTTACGGCTGTTACCTGCGCCTCTTGGCCTGTTCCTTGGCCATCTGCTGCTGCATCTTCTGGGCCTCTTCGAGACGCTGCTGCCACTTGGACTTCTTGGCCGGCTTTACGGCTGCAGCGGCCATCTGGGCATATATCTTCTCCGGCTTCACCACATATCTCTTCACGAACCATGTCTGGAACATGGTAATGAGGTTAGAAAGCAGGTAATAGTAGCTGAGTCCGCTGGAGAGGTTGTTACAGATGAAAAGCATCATGACAGGCATCATCCACACGCTCATGAACTTCATTCCCGCCATATTCGGATCGTTCGACATCTGGCTCGATGTCATCTTCGAATACAGGAACATGGATATGGCCATGAGAAGTGCGAACAGCGACACATGGTCCCCGTACAGCGGGATATTGAACGGAAGGTCAAGTATCGAGTCGAAGCCGCTAAGGTCGTCCGCCCACAGGAAATGCTGCTGTCTCAGCTCTATAGAGGCCGGGAAGAAGCGGAACATCGCATACAGCACAGGCAGCTGCAGGAGCATAGGGAGACATCCGCCCATCGGGCTGATTCCGGCACGCCTGTAAAGCTCCATCATAGCCTGCTGCTTTTTCAGGGCATCCTCCTGCTTCGGATATTTCTCGTTCAGCTTGTCCACCTCCGGCTTGATGACAGCCATCTTCGCTGATGAGATATATGACTTGATAGTGAGAGGCGATACTATCAGCTTTATGAATATGGTGAGTATCAGTATGATGATACCGAAATTGGCGATGTACTTGCCCAGGAAGTTGAACGTAGGGATTATGATACCGCGGCTGATAAGGCCTATGACGGATCCTCCCAGAGGGATTATCCTCTCATAATGCTGGTCATAGTCCTTGAGAGTACGGTAATGGTTCGGTCCGAAATAGAAATGGAAAGGAACCGTCACATTCCCGTCAGGCCCGGCAGTGAAGTCCGTCCGCATCTTGGCAGAACATGCCATAAGGTTGTGCGAAGGGTCATCCTCCTGGAAAAACCTGATGACAAAATCCCCTGAAGTGAAGTCCCCGTCAGCCCTCATGATAGCCGAGAAGAACTGCTGCTGGAATGCGAACCAGGATATCTTCGCATCCACCCGTGCATCGTCGTCGCGGCCGACACCGACTCTCTCCGGTTTCTTCTCTCCCGGGAACATGTAGTTCAGCTTGGAGTACTGCTTCTCGTTCCTGTATCCCTTCTCCATACGAGGGATGACCACATTCCAGTCGATGTCGAACATGGATACGTTCCTCGGGATGACATTCCCCATATTGACGAAAGAGAAGTCATTGTCTACAGAATAGCTGTCCGGGGCAAGAGTGTATTTCTGCTCTATGTATCCGCCACCTGCAAAAGGCAGACGCATCACCACTGACGTGTCGGTCTTTTCCGCTACCTCGAAGACAAAATCCTTGGTGTTAATGTTCTCCCCGGCATAGACAGTGATGCCGTACTGGCTCATTCCCGGGTTGAAAATATAGAGGTCCGTACTGTCGTAGTTGTAGAAATCCTTGACCTTTACACTGTACGGCTGGGCTCCCTGCGTAGTGAAAGTGACTTCTATCCTTTCATTCTCCAGAGTAAGGAGAGAAGCCTGTGCATTATGTGCGTTGTCTATCAGGGTGTCCTTGTAGATACGCTGTCTGACCCCGTCTTCCGCACTCTGCAGGGACGATGTGTCCACCGGATGCTCAGCCCTCCAGACCGAATCCAAATACTCCTGCTCCACACGGGCTATGGAATCCTGCTGTGCTTGATATTCAACTTGTTTCTTATACTGCTTGGACTGATACCATGTGAATCCGAAAAATATCACACCTATCAGGACTATTCCAATGACTGAATTCTTATTCATCTAAATAACGTCAGTTCGACGAATTTATGTTTAACAATATTACCCTAAAAATCAATATTTTATCATTTATGACAGGATTTCTTGAAGAAATCCTGTCAGTCCACCCCCAGTCACCTGACGGTGACAGCCCCGTCGGGGCATGCGGCTCCGCTGTCGCTCCGCCGGCACCTCCACTGCTTCGGTTTCCATGTCGGAAACCTCGCTGACCCTCCGGTGCGGCCCTGAAGGGCCTTCCTATTTCACCTAATATATAGGTTTCAATTAAGACTACCGTCAGGGCCTGGCCTCATACGGCCTGCCCTGACGGTCTTTCATAAGGATTTATTCCTTTTCTTCGGCACTGTCCAGCGCCCTTATCTGCAATTCAAGTTCCTTGAGCTCTTCCTTTGCCTTGTCAATCCTTTCCTGCATCTGCCTTATAAGCGGCTCGGAATTCTTGGATGCGGCGAAGAAACCGATATTGTTCTCGTACGTCACGATATCCTGCTCTTTCTTGAGATATTTCTGGACAAGCCTCTCTTTCTCGTTTTTAGGAGCCTTGCCCCTCGGCCTGCGGGAAATCTCAGGGAACTTGGCCTGCATGGCCTCCTTGTACGCATCCGCGATCTTGTCCTTCTCCTTGAACGGCACGAAGCCGATAGACTGCCACCTGTCGGAGAATTCCTGAGCCGCCTCTGCATTGACATCATCGTCGTCAGCCAGGACATAGGCATTTATCTCCTCTATAAGATGCTTCTTGGCCTTGAGGTTGCCGTAATAGTCATTCTCCGGCTTGGCCTGCTTGTCACGCTCATTGAAGAACTCGTCGCACGCAGCACGGAACCTCTTCCAGAGAGCTTCCGACTTCTTGCGCGGAACGGCACCGATCTCCTTCCACTGTTTCTGGAGGTTTATGAGCTGGTCCGTTGTCTTCTTCCAAGCAGTGCTGGTCTTGAGTGCCTCTGCAGCCTCGCACAGGGCGATCTTCTTCTGGAGATTATCGTTCATCTCATCCTTGTAGGCCGAATAGAACTCCCTCTTCCTGTCAAAGAACTTGTCGCATGCGGCACGGAAGCGCTCGTAGATCCTCTGGTTCTCCTTTTTGGATGCATATCCTATACCCTTCCACTGCTTCTGTATCTCCTCTATCTCCTTGGTGCAGTCATTCCACTCGCCTGAAGACTTTATCTCCTTTTCGGCAATGGCCTCCACCTTCTCGCAAAGGAGGGTCTTGGCTGCAAGGTTCTCCGCATACTGCTCCTTCTGACCTTCGAAATATGCCTGGTATTTCTTGTTGATCACTGCAGTTGCAGCCTTGAACCTGTTCCATATATCCTCACGGAACTGCTTAGCGACAGGACCGTATTCCTTCCACTGCTCGTGCAGCTTCTGGAGCTCCTTGAAAGCATCCACCACGTTTTCCTTCTCCGCAAGTTTCTCGGCGGCTTCGCAGAACTTCTCCTTGGCCTCGAGATTCTTCTTGAAATCAAGGTCACGGAGCTCCCGGTTTATCTTTACCATGTCGTAGAACTGCTCGACATAGAGCTGGTATGTGTCGTTGAGGTTCCTGTAGTTCTGCACAGGGACAGGTCCTATGGCCCTCCATCTGTTCTGTATTTCCCGGAAAGCCGGGAAAGTTGCATTCACGTCCTCCTGTTTCTCGACAAGAGCCTTCAGATCGGCTATCACGGCTTCCTTGAGCTCGAGATTATGCTCACGTTCCTTTTCCAGCTGCCTGTTGTACTCGGCCTTCTCTTTTCTGTAGGCATTGTACAGAGCCTTGAACCCGCGCTCTATCTCGTCAAAAGGATTCTCAGATACGGCCTCTTCCGTCTCCGGCTGAGGTGCCTGGGAAATCTCCGCCTCCACAGCAGGGTCCTCCTCCGCGCTTCCAGGCTCCTGGACGGCCGCAGTGCTTCCGGCCTCCGCCCTCTCCTTGAGGAGCCTCTTGTAGAAAGCTGACTTGATGGCCTCTGCCTCCTTGGAGCGCTTCATGCGGTCCTCGCTTATGGCAAGTTTCTGGAACATGTCCGCGAGCTCCGCAAGGCTCATTGCAGAATAATTGACTACTGGTTCTTCATTTTCAAGTACGTCTGATGTTACCGGGACATCAGGAATAATCTCTTCACTCATAATAAAATGGTGTGCTTAATTGTTTCGATAAAAATTTCAACCTGCAAATATACCTTTTTTTACTGAAAGTCTAATCAAAAATACTATTTTTGCACCCGTTCCAGGCATTTATGCCGGCAAAACATATTTTTAAGGCATCTTACACATCGGAAAAAATGAGAATAGACATCATAACCGTATTGCCGGAGCTTCTTGAAAGCCCCCTCAACAACTCCATAGTCGGACGTGCCCAGAAGAAGGGTATCGTGGAGATCCATGTCCATAACCTGAGGAAATACGGGAAAGGACCGAGACAGCAGGTCGATGACTACAGCTACGGGGGCGACGCTGGGATGGTCCTCATGGTGGAACCGGTATATATGATGATACAGGAACTGAAGTCCGAGAGGGAATACGACGAGGTGATATACATGTCCCCTGACGGGGAGATCCTCAACCAGGGGATAGCCAACGAGCTCTCTCTGAAGGGCAACATCATGATCCTGTGCGGCCACTACAAAGGTATAGACCACCGTATCCGCGAGCATCTCATAACCAGGGAAATCTCTGTCGGGGACTATGTCCTGAGCGGAGGAGAGATACCTGCTGCAATCCTTGCTGATGCCATAGTCCGGCTCATTCCCGGGGCGATCACCGACGAGACCTCGGCCTTGAGCGACTGTTTCCAGGACGGGCTGCTTTCGCCTCCGATCTATACAAGGCCGGCAGAGTTCAACGGATGGAAAGTCCCGGATGTTCTTCTGAGCGGAAATCCCAGACTGATAAGGGAATGGCAGGACGAACAGGCGGTGGAAAGGACCAGGAGACTTAGGCCCGGACTGCTGGACGATTAAAAATGTAAGCAGATTTTTTTATTTTTTTTTGTTTTCTCAATTATAGTTTATAACTTAGCACATCCTTAAAGCAAAAATATACTAACCATTAATAATTGGAAACACTACTAACTAACCAGAAAAGACATCCGCTGTGACAGCGGATGTCTTTAAAACCAAGACGGGAAATCTTTTGACGGGGGCTTTCAGCTTCCTTTTTTTTGTTTTATGGGCCTTCCATCTCCCTGCAATCCCGTATCAGAACCTGTAGCTCAGCTTCAACATGAAATTGACCGGAGCCTGCGGGTATATCCAGATGTCGGACTCGATTTCCCCGCTATCCGTATTGTACATGTTGTAGGCGCCGCCATCGGCATAGTACATATTGTTGAAAAGGTTGTTCACATAACCGCTTATGCCGAGCTTTCCTCCTCCCACATTGAATTCATGTGAAATCGAAAGGTTGGAGACGAAGTATGCGGGGATTGAGCGGTCGAGGCTGGACGAATTGTCCATATACTGCCTTCCGACATATTTACCGTTGAGAGAGACCGTCGTGGTCTTCAATGAGTTCCGCGCCACCGTAGCGAAAGGCTGGAAAGACAGCTGGAGCATGCCTATGACAGAAGGCGACATGAGCATGTCGGTCTTTCCGAAATCCACGGGAGTCTGGCCACCGGGGTAGACCATCTCGAGACCGCCATTCCCGTCAGACTCATATGCTATGTTGTCACAATATGCAGTATAGTCCATTATCTTGTTGAGGCTGAGGGTCGTGTTGGCATCTATCCTGAGCCATTTCACAGCCTGCCATGCTGCCGCAAGCTCGATTCCGCGACGGTACGCCCTTCCCACATTCTCCTTCAGGGCGTAGCCAACGTCACTCAGCCTGCCCGTCTCAAGGAGCATGTCGAAATATTCCATGAAATAAAGGTTGGCCGATGCCGTGACTTTCTTTCCGGTATATCTGTAACCTATCTCCACGTCCACCATCTGCTCCGGACGTATGTGGATGCCTTCACGGTTTCCGGCATTGACATCCTTGATATTCTCCTTGATGTCGCTCCTGCCCGGTTCCCGGTTCCCCATCGCGGCGGAGATGTACGCCTTATGTTCCGGAGCCCAGCTGAAAGTCAGGCCCGCACGAGGGTTGAAGAAATTCCATGTGGTGCTGTAATCGAGCATGCCCGCATCATCGTCCGGCCCCTCCATCTTCAGGGAGACACCCCTGTACTGCAGGTCAACATACGCTGTTATCCAGTCGGCAGGAGTGTACTCGGCCCTGGCAAAGACATTGACTTCCTGCTTCAGACCGTTGTTCAGATACCACGTATGTGCATCATTGTAGGCGTCATAGTCGTAGCTGTCCCCCAGACGGTCGCACCAAAGCACCTTGCCTATATGGTCTCCGTCGTACCTGGAAAGGTTTATCCCTCCGGTGAATGAAAGCCTGTCGGAAGTATATCTGACATCGGAGTTCAGGACGATATAGGAATTGTCCATGGCTTCACGGGTTATGAAATCTGCCCCTGTCCTGAATACAGGGTTGCCGTCGCTGCCCACGAGCTGGCTGCCTGTGGACGGGTCGATGACAGGGTACGGAGGAAGATCCGGAAGATTATAGTCACCCATGTCCTCACCCGCCTTGTAGTTCTCATAGTAGCCGTCACCTTTGGTGTAATTCAGAGTAGTGCTCCATACCACGTTTTTCGGGAACTGGTGCGTATAGTTAAGCTGGATGTGATGCTGGGTGTAGTTGTCGGTCTCGTTGTCATAGTACCGGACGTTGCCGAAAAGGTCTGTGTATTCCCCTGCACTGTTGTACCTGCGGTCAGTCCTGTACGTGTCAAGGTCAATCCCGTTCCAGGTTATCCCTGTATGCTGGTCACCCATAAGATAAGTGAGCTTGAGCGAATTGGTCTCGTTCATCCAGCCGAGCACGGCAAATGCAGACTGGACTTTCGCCTTCGCATTGCGGATATAACCGTCAGTATAGTTGCGCGAATAGGCAAAGTCGAAATACAGTCCTGACCTGGTAAGCCCGGTCCCTGCGGAGACTGTGGACATGAATGTGTTGTAAGATCCGGCTGCGACCTCAGCAAACACATGAGGATCAGAGGAAACCGATGCTGTGCTCATATTCACGCTCGCACCGAAGGCCCCTGCCCCGTTGGCAGATGTACCGAGCCCGCGCTGGAGCTGCACGGAGCTGATGATGTTGGTGAGGGACGGGAGATTGACCCAGAAGACTTCCTGTGACTCAGCATCGTTGAGCGTTATTCCGTTAAGAGTCACGTTCACCTGGGACCCCTTGCTGCCACGGATGGTCATCTTCGAATACCCGATGCCTGTACCTCCCTCATTCACAGCCACTACAGATGGCTGGAGATTCAGCATCATGGGCAGGGAGTTGATGGGATTGTTCTGTCTCAGGGCTTCTTTCCCCACCATGGTGAATGTCACCGGGGTGGACTTGCCGGCCCTCGATGCCGATACCACTACGCTGTCGAGTTTGTCGTTGATTTCCTCCATGACTGGAGCACCCTCAGATGCGACGGGTGTCACATCTGCTTCGTCCGTTGCAGCTGCTGCAATGGACGGGAACAGCATTGTCAATGCCGCTGAAAATAAAAAACCTCGCATAATCCGATGTTTATGCAAGGGGCGCACGGACTGCGTGCATGAGATAGCTGCTTCCCTTCGCCGGTATTGGCCGGATCAGGTTCAATGGGACTCTCTCAACTCCTTGCAGATATCTGCAAGGAGTTGAGAGAGTCCTGATCCTCCTACCCCCCTGCACCCCCTATGGGGGATTGCCGTCCTGACCGGACGGGTCGCAACGCGACTTGCCACCTATTCGCAAGGAGTCGGGAGAGTCCGACACACTTCAATTCTGCAGACACCTGCGGGAGTACCCCCGCAAAGTTATGTCGTAAAAAACCGCTCCCGTTTCCGGAAGCGGCTGCAAAGATAAACTAATTTTCAAAAATAACACAAGATGCTCTATAATTTTTCATGCTTACCCGGACAATCCACTGACCGGAAGGTCATTTTCCGTCGGAACGGAGCAGGTCATTTCTCCACAATCCTGACCTCATACAGTCGCGGCCAGTTCTTGCCGGTAAGATAGACCTTGCCGTCATCAGCGTTGTATGCTATGCCGTTAAGCACATCAGTGTCAGGCTTGCGCAGTTTCTTGGGAAGCAGACCAGAACAGTCTATAGTTGCCTCCACATTACCGTCGGCAGGATTGATGACCAGGATAATGTCGCTGGTATATACATTCGCCCATATCTTCCCGTCTATATACTCGAGCTCATTGAGCAGACGCATCGGACGACCCTGCATCCTGACAGTGACCTTGCGCTGCACATTGAATTCACCGTCCATGAAATACAGGGTGGACGACCCGTCACTGGCGACAAGGTTATTTCCGTCCGTGGTAAGTCCCCATCCCTCACGCGGATAAGTCCATGTGGACTTGTACTCCAGGGTGTTCATGTCATAGATGAATGCCACATTGTTGTGCCATGTGAGTATATAGAGGTCAGAGCCGAACGCCACGGACCCTTCCACAAAGTACTTGTCAGAGAAGTCCAGCCGTCTCAATGCCTTGCCTGTCTCCAGGTCCACCTTTCTGAAAGTGGATTCTCCGGCCACCCCGGTACTTTCATACATCTGCCCTTCATAAAAGAACAATCCCTGGGTGTATGAAGTGACATCGTGAGGATATTCCCTGACGACCTCCGCCCTGTAGCTCTTAATCTGGGCTGCAGCCTGAAGAGGCATCAGGAACGCCGCGACTGCAGCAAGCACTGTCACATGGATACTCATTTCTCTGACTCCGGTTTCAGTGACTCAAGCTCCTTGCGGTGCGCTCTGCGGTAATCCATCGCCGCCTTGACAAAGGCCACGAATATAGGCTGCGGATGCTCAGGGGTACTTTTAAGCTCAGGATGGAACTGGACTCCGATGAAGAACGGATGGGTAGGGATCTCCACAATCTCCACAAGGCCCGTATCAGGATTCTTCCCTGTGGCCTTCATCCCGGCAGACTCGACCATCGGGAGGTAGTCATTGTTGAACTCGTATCTGTGCCTGTGCCTCTCGGATATTATCTCCTTTCCGTATATCCGGTATGCGAGCGAGCCTTTTTCCAGCTGGCAGTCATAAGCCCCGAGACGCATCGTACCACCCTTTATGGTTGTGCTTTTCTGGTCTTCCATCAGATCTATGATAGGGACAGGAGTGGCAGGGTTGACCTCAGTGGAGACAGCATCCTTCAGGCCGAGCACATCCCGGGCGAACTCAACCACGCACATCTGCATTCCGAGGCAGATGCCGAAGAACGGCACATTGTGCTCCCTGGCATATTTCACCGCCACTATCTTACCTTCAAGGCCGCGCTCACCGAACCCTGGTGCGACGAGAATCCCGTCCATAGCCCCGAGTTTCTCATCCACATTGTCCTGATTGAGGAACTCACTGTGTATGCTGTGTACATTCACCTTGCATTCATTTGCCGCCCCTGCATGGACAAAGGACTCGAGGATGGACTTGTATGCATCCTGCAGCTCGACATATTTGCCGACAAGAGCAACATCTACCGAAGACTTCGGGTGGGTGAGTTTTTCAAGGAACCTGTTCCATTTGTCGAGGTCAGGCTCAGGAAGCCCTGTCATCCTGAAATGGTCCAGGACGAGCTGGTCCAGCTTCTCCGCCTTCATGTTGAGCGGCACCATATATATGGACGGCGCATCCATGGACTCAATGACATGGCCTGGACGCACATTGCAGAACAGCGCCACCTTCTTGCGCAGCTCCGGAGTGAGCTTATGCTCAGTACGGCAGACGATTATGTCCGGCTGCACACCGTTCTGCTGGAGCATCTGGACCGAATGCTGCGTAGGCTTGGTCTTGAGCTCCTTGGCAGCACTCAGATAAGGCACGAGCGTAAGGTGGATTGTCACGCAGTCCTCCTCGGGAAGCTCCCACTGGAGCTGACGGACAGCCTCGACGAACGGCTGAGACTCCATGTCTCCGACCGTACCTCCTATTTCAGTGATGATGATGTCATAGTTTCCTGTCTTGCCGAGCAGGAGCATCCGTCTTTTTATCTCGTCCGTAATGTGAGGGACAATCTGCACTGTCTTTCCCAGATAAGCGCCTTCGCGTTCCCGGTTTATGACGGTATGGTAGATCTTGCCTGTGGTGACATTGTTGGCCTTGGACGTATGTACCCCGAGGAATCTCTCGTAATGGCCGAGATCGAGGTCGGTCTCTGCGCCGTCATCGGTGACATAGCACTCACCGTGCTCGTATGGGTTAAGTGTTCCGGGATCGATGTTGATGTAAGGGTCGAACTTCTGGATGGTGACCCTCAGGCCCCTTGCCTGAAGAAGTTTGGCCAATGAAGCCGAAATTATGCCTTTTCCGAGCGACGAGGCGACTCCGCCTGTAACGAATACATACTTTGCCATAGATAAAAAAGTGAATTCATTTAACAGGGGGACAAAAGTAGGCAAAAAAAGTGATTTGCGAAAATCTTTATTATCTTTGCAGCGTTTTTGGCTCAGAAACGCAGATAGAATGAATACCTATTATATAATGATGGCAGCGATGGCCGTCCTTGCTGTTGCAGTGTTCATTGCACTGTTCTTCCTCAAGGCCGGCTACGGTTACCTGTCCAACTCCCACTGGGGCCCGAAAATCAGCAACAAGGTCGCGTGGGTCCTCATGGAAAGCCCCGCATTCCTTTTCATGCTCCTTTACACGCTGAGGCATGCGACATCATCCGGAGGCACAGGGAACGAAAAGGCTGTCCTTTACATAATGGCAGGGCTCTTCCTGGTGCATTATTTCCAGAGGTCCTTCATATTCCCGCTGCTCATGAGGGGAAAAAGCCGGATGCCGGTACTAATCATGCTGATGGGAATGATTTTCAACACCGCCAACTCGTATTTCATCGGGGCCTGGCTGTTCAAGTACGCCCCCGACGGGACATATACAATGGAGTGGCTCGCCAGCCCGCAGTTCATAATAGGCACACTGCTTTTCATCACAGGCATGGTGATCAACCTGGATTCGGACTATGTCATAAGGCATCTCAGGAAACCGGGAGACACCAGGCACTACATCCCCAGGAAAGGACTGTACAAATATGTCACATCCGCCAACTATTTCGGGGAACTCACCGAATGGATCGGCTACGCCATACTGACATGGTCTCCTGCCGGGCTGCTGTTCGCGCTCTGGACATTCGCCAACCTCGCGCCGCGGGCAAAGTCTCTGACAGAAAAATACGAGGAAGAATTCGGTGACGAATACAGGAATCTTCACAAGAAGAACCTGATACCTTTCATATGGTAAATGGACATGACCGTGCGGAAACGCCACGGCCTACAAGACAAATACGACATGAGCGAATTGTTTACGCCCTTTAAGATAGGGCCTGTAGAATTGAGGAACAGGACAATACGTTCTGCAGCCTTTGAAGGGATGTGCGAGCACAATTCCCCCTCAAAATCACTCTTCGACTACCATACGGCTGTAGCAAGGGGAGGAATCGGAATGACTACCGTAGCATATGCGGCAGTTTGCCGCAGCGGCCTTTCATTCGAAAGGCAGCTGTGGATGAGGAAAGAGATAGTTCCGGAGCTGAAGAAGCTCACAGACGCAATACATGCGGAAGGGGCCAAGGCATCCATCCAGCTCGGACATTGCGGCAACATGTCCCACAGGAGGATATGCGGGTGCATGCCTTACGGTGCGAGCAGCGGGTTCAACCTGTACTCCCCTACTTTCGTCCACGGAATGAACAAGATGGAAATCGATGAAGTGGTCAAGGCATACGGCGACGCTGTCAGACTCGCCATCGAAGCCGGATTCGACGCTGTGGAGATACACGCAGGGCACGGATATCTCATCTCGCAGTTCCTCTCACCGTACACAAACCACAGGAAAGACGAATACGGCGGGTCGCTCGACAACAGGATGCGCTTCATGCGCGAGTGCATGGCATCGGTAGTCGAGGCCGGGAAAGGAAAGGTAGCCATCTTCGTCAAGATGAACACCAGAGACGGGTTCAAGGGAGGAATGGAGACCGATGAGTGCATAGAGGTTGCAAAGGAGCTGCAGAAATGCGGGGCAGACGCGCTGGTGCTCTCCGGCGGATTCGTGAGCAGGGCTCCGATGTATGTGATGAGAGGGCAGTTCCCGGTAAAGGCCATTGCACACTACATGCCGATGAGCCAGTGGTGGCTCAAGCTCGGCGTAAGGCTCGGTGGAAGGATAGTGTCCCCTACCGTACCTTTCAGGAAGCTCTTCTTCATGGAGGATGCGCTGAAATTCAGGAAGGCGCTTCCGGGCATGCCTCTGGTCTATGTCGGAGGAGTGACTTCCAGGAAAGATGCAGACAAAGTGATTGACAGCGGATTCGAGATGCTCCAGATGGGCCGTGCCGTCCTGGAGGACACCGATTTCGTGAACAAGATGAAAGCCGACGAAGGACACTGCAGCGGATGCGAGCACACCAACTTCTGCATCGGAAGGATGTATTCGCTCGAGATGGCATGCCACAAGGTCTGCAAGGACATCACACCTGCCCTCGAGAGGGATGTCCGGAAGACCATCCGACAGAATGACAGGATGGAGCGCAAGCTCGGCTACAAATAGCATACAAAAAGGCGGGACGATCTGCCGCTATTGCGAAGAAATATCGGATGATTTCAAGGCGCGCGAGTTCTGAGCCCCCCAGCAACCTTGAAGGTTGTGAGGACGCGAAGAACGAGCAGCAACGCAAAAAGCGCCGATATTTCCCGCAATAGAGGAAAGTCCGGACAGCACAGGGCACCCCGCTGCGGAAAGCGCAGACAGGAGCAATCTTGTGGATACCGTAACAGAAAACAACCGCATCTGCATGATGCAAGGGTGAAAACGCGAGGTAAGGGCTCACGACGGAGTATGGTGACATGCTCCGGGTACGGTCCCGGGGGCTGCAAGACCAAATATACTGGCAATCAAGGGTAGCCCGCCCGTTGCCAGGGGGTAGGTTGCGCAGATAAATGGCAGATTCAAAAACAGAAACCGGCTTACGGTCCCGCCTTTTTTATTTTGAATATTGCACAAAAGAATATGAATCTGACATCAATGAAAGCTGCACTGGCTGCAGTATTGGCGGGAGCAATATTAAGTTCCTGCGGGAATGACGGCCCGAACCTGAAGGGCAATCTGAAAATGGACAGGGACACGCTGCTCATACAGGTAGCATGGAAGAGAAATTCGTTGCTGGATACAGTCGTACTGAAGAACGGGTATTTCGAGACGACAATCCCCGATTCGGTCGGCTTCATCTATTTATTCCCGAAGCCGAAAAGCGAAAACGAGATGATCACAATGTGCCCTAAGAGGATACTTTTCCTGCCCGGGGACAAGATGACGATATCCGGCGATGTCTACGCGCCTGAAGTGTCCGGTACCGAACTGTATGATGCGCTGAACAGGCAGACGGAGATGAAGGAGGCAGAAAGGGAATGGCTGGATAAGGTGCAGGAAAGGAACAGCCTCTATACTTTCGACAACCGTAACGCAGCCGCAATAGATTCACTCAGGGAAGTGGTCCGCGAGGCAGAAAAAAGGCTTGACGAAGCAAGGATGAATCTCGTCAAGAGGGAGCCGGCCAACATCGCGTCGGCCTATGCCACAATCTTCCTGCCGGAAAAAGAAAGCATCGAAGCATACGGAATGCTTGACGAAAGCGTGAAGAACAGCGCCATCGCCCCGGTGCTGGAGAGTTTCATATCAAGCAACAAGGCTTCACTCCAGGGCAAGCAGAACTGGGAAAGCCTGAAACCGGGCGTACAGGCCCCTGATTTCAAGCTCAGGAATCTTGACGGGGAATACATGACACTGGCCTCGTTCAAAGGTAAATATGTGCTCCTGGACTTCTGGGGGACATGGTGCGGGTGGTGCATCAAAGGCATTCCTGACATGAAAGAATACTACGCAAAATACAAGGACAGGATAGAATTTGTGGGGATTGACTGCAATGACACCGAGGAAAAATGGAAAAACGGTGTCGCAGAGCACGAACTGCCGTGGACGAACCTCTACAACGGTAGCGGGAAAGAGATAGTGACCGCATACGGAGTGCAGGGATACCCGACAAAGATCATCATTGACCCGGAAGGGAAGATTGCAGCCAAATTTGTCGGAGAAGATCCTGCCATGTACAAGAAACTTGACGAACTGTTCCAGAAGTAATAAACGTGAATTCGATGAATTTAATTCATTAAATTACATCGAATTACCTATTAAGGAGCAGGCATGCGCCCTATTCCTCATTATAGACAGGCCGTATGCTTTTGCCCAGATACGGGTCTCCCATATCATACATCATGGTACTGCTTTCGGAAAAAAACAGGCTGAAATAGCGCATGTCACCATATTTTCCCCGCTCCCTAGTCTTCGTCCAGTACCATCCTGCAGTCTCCCGGTTATTCCGCGCTTCACCCTCACGGTACCCTCCGGCAGGAAGGAAAATGGAATTCCCGTTAGGTCCGGTCACACGATAGCCGCTGGTACCCGTAAGCAGTATCCATTCCCATTCGCATTTGGTCAGCAGCTCGTCCATCTGCTCCCGGGTAGGAGTCTGCCAGTTACCACCCCACTTTACAAAGGCCAGATCGGTAATGATCAAATTCCCTGACTCTCCCCGTACAGGATAGTCATCCGGATCTTCGGAATGGAGTTTCCCCGTCGGATCCCCCCATCCATAGAATCCCCCGTATATCTCCGGCCTGTCCGAACCGATGTTCCATGGTGCCCATTTGACAGACAGGCCCAGATCCACGGCCTCATCGGCATCCGGAACTTCCCCGAAATAATCTTCCCAGGCAACTGTGTCGCTTTTATACGCTATCGGACGCACCGGACATGAGCAGGAATAGAGCCAGTTATCCCTAATCCCGCTGTAAATGCACCACTTTCCGGCCATATTGTAATACTCCCTCCGGTAAATATAGTAACCGACCGAATTGACGTACGAATAATCGTTCATGTATTCATGTCCGGCCATAGGCAAATCGATGGAATTACCGTTCGGGCCAGTGACATGCATGACCTTGACTCTCCCGTCATCCACTAGCATTTCTTCAAAAGTACAGTGGTCGTACAACTCCTCCACATGTTTCCACTCAGGTATCTTCCAATAGTTGCGACCTGTCTTCCCGGTCACGTACCGTACCAAGTTCGATATGTTGACGTCATCCATTCCGTCCGAACCGACATAATCGCCGGCAGCATACGGGGAATCCGCCCCCACATTCCTGTCCGCCCAGTAGACGCTCAGTCCAAGGTCGACCATACGCAGCGTGTCCCCCTCTGTAATAGTGCCTTCTCCATCCGGATCTTCGGACCCATATTCAGGATCGACCGGATCATCGCTTGAACATGACATCAATGCAACACCTGCCGGCAGCATGACAGCAAACACCGACATGGTCAGTAAGTCAAATAATTTCTTCATAATATAATCGTTAATTGTCAGCCATTTGTCCTTTTAAAGAAAGTTTGTCCAAATGTAATAAAGAGTTTTTGTTATTTATGCTGTTCACTTTAAAAAACTGAATTTCGTATGCAGATTTTCTTATCTTTGCACGCTTTTTTTTAAACGTAGATTTATATGCATGATAACAACGCGGCAGAAAGAACTTCTGTTTCAGACTCTTTGACAGCAAACGGGAGCAAACCGGGCTTCAAGGCATGGCTTCCGCTGATAGGACTTACCTTTTCAACATTCATATTCAACACGTCCGAGTTCATTCCCATCGGACTTCTTTCAGACATTGCAGCTGACTTCCATATTTCCGAGTCCCATGCAGGACTGATGATCACGGTATATGCCTGGGTCGTGGCGCTGGCCTCACTGCCTCTTATGCTGGTATTCGCCAAGACGGAAAGCCGGAAGCTCATGCTCTCGATAGTCGCCCTGTTCACAGTGAGCCACGTGCTGTCAGGATTTGCATCCGACTTCTACATGCTCATGCTCTCGAGGATGGGAGTGGCTTGTGCACATGCAATATTCTGGTCCATAGTCACCCCACTGGCCGTAAAGCTCGCACCGGAAGGTAAAAGGTCCACTGCGCTCGGCATAATAGTCTCGGGCTCTTCTGTCGCCATGATAGTGGGGCTCCCGCTCGGCAGGGCAATAGGCATCTATGTCGGATGGAGGGTCACATTCCTGCTCATAGCAGCCGTTGCCCTCATCATACTGGCAATACTTGCCGCCGTACTTAAAAAAACTCCCGGGGAGAGCAACTTCTCCCTCAGGAAACTCCCTGCCCTGCTCAAGAACCCGTCCCTGCTGGGGATATACCTGCTCACACTCATCACCATATCGGGACACTTTACCGGATACAGCTACATTGAGCCGTTCCTGGGCCAGGTAGCCGGAATGGGAAACAACGGCATCACACTGGTACTGACCATATTCGGGATAGTAGGACTGATAGGCAGCTTCATTTTTTCCAAAAAATACGACGCCCATCCGGGCTTCTTCATAAAGGCCGCTGTCTCAGGTATCTGTGTTTTCCTCCTCCTGCTCCAGGTCGCATCATTCAATGTATGGACATCGGTGATACTGTGCATATTATGGGGATTCTCAATCAATTTCTACAACCTTGTATTCCAGTCTGAGATCATCCAGAATGCACCCCAGGGGACAGCAGTGGCAATGTCCATATATTCCGGCA
Source organism: Candidatus Cryptobacteroides excrementipullorum (assembly GCA_017695065.1). GTDB lineage: Bacteria > Bacteroidota > Bacteroidia > Bacteroidales > UBA932 > Cryptobacteroides > Cryptobacteroides excrementipullorum. Next base: position 27,591 of record JADILZ010000040.1, on the reverse strand, counting down.
TCTACAATATCGGGATTGGGACAGGGGCACTCATCGGAGGCTCTGTATGCGACGGGATAGGCATTTCATATATAGGGTATGTCGGAGGAGCTATCTGCCTGGCTGGCGCGATATACTGTCTGAAGAAAGTGGTCCCGGATCTGCTTAAAAGGAATCCATCAGCTCCGGAAGGTGAAAAGGCTCAGTCCTGACACTCATCACGCATCCCGTCCGGGCTGTCATACAGGGAGTCAAAATCTTCAGATGCCTTCCTTATCCTGCGCGGGATACTGTACCTGGAATAAATCTCACCGGAAAGGGCGTTTTTCCTTTCCCTGGACGAAAGTGTACGTGCCCTGCGCTCCTGCAGCGCGGCCTTTCTCGCGGCCAGTTCCGCCTTATACTCTTCCCCGTTCTGCCGTATCTGCTCCTCAAGGGTCTCCAGTGTCTTCTTCCTGCGGGCCCTATCCAGGCTGCACTCCCATACGGTAAGCACTTTCCATCCCCTGGCCTGAAGCCTGACAGCCACCGCTGCATCACGGCGCCTGTTCCTCTGTATCTTCTGCGTCCAGAATCCGGTATTGGTCTTCGGCATGGAATAGAGGCGGCAGTGCTCGTGTCCATGCCAGAAGCATCCGTTCACAAAAACTGCAGTACGGTATTTCCCGAGCACTATGTCAGGTGTACCGGGAAGAGAAGCCACATTCACCCTGAACCTGAACCCTGAAGCGAACAGAGCTTTCCGGACAAGGATCTCCGGTGCGGTGTCCCTGCCCCTGATATGCGACATGCACTTGTGCCGCTGCTCCGGTGTCATCCTGTCTGCCATGATCCACAGTACCAGATCAAAAGCTTCATTCCGGAAAGATAAAAGCCGGAGCCGGGAAGTGCATCCCTGCCAAGACAAGACTGCTGTCCGCAGCATACTCAAGAATGATTTTCCTTGTCCGTGCCGCCTCCTCAGGATCCATATCATAGGATGCGCTTATCTCCGGATGCCCCATCTGCAGGGCCACCCCGTGCATCAGGTCACCGGCCACAATGAACTGTCCAAGCCGGTATACAGTATGCCCTGGAGTATGACCAGGGGCACCGACCGCAAGCACTCCGCAAGGCAAGGTATCACCGGGCATGAAAAAATGAAGTCTGTCCCTGTATACTTCCATGGCCTCCCTCACCAGGGCGTTTTTCTGAGCAGGCATTGCCATCCAGGCATCAAATTCTTCCCTGGAAGCATATACCACGGCCTCAGGGAAAACGGCAGCCCCGTCCTTCACCATACCACCTATATGGTCTCCATGGAAGTGCGTCAAATACAGGTAGCCGATATCTTCCGGCTCTACACCCAAAGCCTTGAGCGAAGAGATCATCCGGCTGTCTGGAAGGCCGAGCCCGGTATCGAACAGGATCATCCCGTCCGGAGTCACCGCAAGGAACACGCTCACTGTGGAAGGGATACCGTCCTGGAGGCCGAGACTTTCAACGAGAGTGTCGGGCGCATCCGGGAAAAGGGTGCGTTCCATAAGACGTTCCTCTGCATTGTCCTGTATCCACGTGAGGGTCACATCACCGTCTTTCAATGTACATGTCCCATCCGGGTCCCCTTTCTGCCCAGCGCAGGAGACCACCGCGGCGAACGACACTGATGCCGCAGCCATGACAATATTGTTTTTCATCTGTTTTCTGCTTTTTTGTTGTAAATATACTGTGAATAAGCATTTTTATAAAATATTTAACAGATTTTTAACGAAAATACATTGAAAGTCAAAACTCTTTACTACATTTGGGCAAAATTGGCTAAAGATATCAACGGAATGGCAGACAACTATCTGGAAAGGAAATACGAGGAATATCTTGAAAGGAAAGCCGCCGCAGAAAAAGCCCGGCGCGCAGCATGGAAGAAAAGGATGGATGACTACCGTAAAAGACTTGCAGAAGCAAGCAGGGAAAGCAGCGCAACCGATGAAGCACAGCACAGCCGTTAAAATATAGATCATGGTTATAATTCACGAGCCTGCACAGGGCAGATTCTACACTACAGTCGATGGGTACACAGCTCATGTGTCATACCGTATAGAGAATGGAGGGCTGGATATACGGCATACCATTGTACCGGAAGAAATCGGAGGCAGAGGCATAGCATCCGAGCTCGTGAAAGCCACCTATGACTATGCCATACATGAAGGTCTCCGCCCTGTCGCCACATGCCGCTTCGCCGTCATCTGGCTCAGCCGCCATCCCGAATACAAAGGCACCGTCAGCCCTGACTGGCATCCGGGAAAGGACTGTGCGCTCTAGCCGCCTCTGTCATCTGCCAGGAGGAGGCATTGACCTGCAGTCTGTCAAAGTTATAAAGTTTGAATGATCCGCGGCTTTTCAGTCGGCGTATCTTTCATACAGTTCCCAGAAATCAGTGGTTTCGAATATTCTCTCCACTACAACCGGATCACTGAGATCCACATCGTAATCAGAGTCGATGTCAGGTTCCTTGACCCTTTGCTTATGAATGATCCTTGGGTCTCCCTCATAGATATATTCCAAAGTATCTCCCCTCATCACCATTTCCCGGATTTCAGCATTGCTTCTCTCCGGATCCCTGATTACATGATATTTCTCCTCAGGGACATATTCCCGGGCATGTTTCTGGAGATTGTTGTAATGCTTGTAAGAGAAAAAGATGGCAGGAAGAATAATCCATATGATAAGCCATATGATAATTCTTTTCCAGATGCCGTCTAACGGATCCGGGTCATCTATGGGTGTATATGCTTTCATGGCTTATGGTCATCAATTTTCAAATATAATGAAAAAACGTCAAGTCCGGAAACAGGAAATGCCACTGATTTTTCGGGAGGGATGGATTTTTTTGAAAGTATCGCTAGATTTGCGGTGCGGTAAGAAGGTTGGATTTAAACATATTTTGATGATGCTACATTTTGACAGCGATTACATGAGAGGAGCACATCCTGCCGTGATGCAGCGCCTCATGGAGACAAACCTTGAGCAGACACCCGGATACGGGGCAGACTGCCACACTGAGAACGCCAAGAGACTTATCATGAAAGCATGCGGACTGACCGGAGGGGAGGTATACTTTCTTGTAGGAGGCACACAGACCAACGCCACGGTCATAGACGGGCTGCTCTCACGCCATGAAGGAGTACTTGCCGCCGGAACAGCGCACATAAACGTGCATGAAGCCGGGGCAGTGGAAGCCACAGGGCACAAGGTAATCACACTGCCCTCATCCGGAGGGAAGCTTTCAGCAGAAACCGTAAGACAATATATCTCAGGCTTTTACAAAGACACCACATACGAACACATGGTGGCTCCGGGAATGGTTTACATTTCTCATCCGACTGAACTGGGGACACTTTACACACTGAATGAACTGGAAGACATGAGCACCGCATGCGCTGAGGCGGGAATACCGCTGTATATGGACGGAGCCAGACTCGGATACGGCCTCGCGGCATACGGCACTGATGTGACACTTAAAGACATAGCCAGGCTGTGCGATGTATTCTACATAGGAGGGACAAAGACAGGAGCACTTTTCGGAGAAGCGGTAGTGGCCACCAGAAAAGGTCTGCTGAGGCATTTCACCCCGCTTGTCAAGCAGCATGGTGCCATGCTGGCCAAAGGAAGGCTGCTCGGCATCCAGTTTGAGACACTTTTCAGCGGGGACCTTTATATGGACATCTGCCGGAACGCCATACGGATGGCAATGAAGCTGAAAGAGGGATTCACAAGCAAAGGATACGAGCTGTATATAGACTCCCCCACCAACCAGCAATTCTTCTGGCTGCCGGACGAGAAGATAGACAGCCTCATGCGGATAGCCACTTTCGAGATGTGGGGGCCGCGCGGGGAAAACCGCACGCCGGTCCGCCTGGTGACGGACTGGGCGACGCGCCAGGATGAAGTGGATGAACTTGTTAGTCACCTGTGAGAAATTCAAAATTAATATCTATTTTTGCTGCCACAACGGCAGGACACACATGCCGTGACATAACAGATGACATGAAGATAAAAGTAGTAAAAGTCGGGGGCAATGTCGTCGAGGACGACAGGATGCTTGGCATATTCGCGACAGATTTTGCACGGATGGAGGGAGCCCGTATCCTCGTCCATGGAGGCGGGGTCATGGCCAGCTCGCTGCAGAAAAGGCTCGGGATGGAACCTGTGATGGTAGGCGGGAGGAGAGTCACCGATGCCCAGACCCTCGAAATAGTGACAATGGTATATGCCGGATGGTGCAACAAGCACATTGTCGCGACCCTTCAGAAGAACGGCTGCAACGCTGTGGGACTATGCGGTGCGGACGGCAGTGCCATAAAGGCATCCAGAAGGCCGCCCGTCACGACCACAGACAGCGAAACCGGAGAGGTGCATGAAACGGACTACGGATATGTGGGGGACATCGCCGCTGACGGAGTCAATACACGTTTTCTGGAAAGCCTTCTGGAACAGGGAATCACACCCGCACTGTGCGCCATCACACACGACGGGGCCGGAAACCTGCTGAACACCAACGCCGACACCATAGCTTCATCAGTAGCCGAGGCCCTGTCGTCCAATGGCCACGGGCATGAGGTGGAACTTACTTACTGCTTTGAGAAGCAGGGTGTTCTTTATGACAAGGACGACCCGGACAGCGTGATACCGGAAATCACTCCCGGAATATATGCCAGCCTGAAATCGGAAGGAAGGGTCGCGGACGGTATGATCCCAAAGCTGGACAACGCATTCAAAGCCATAGGCAACGGGGTCTCGAGAGTGGTGATAAAGCACGCCTGCAACCTCGGCAATGCCACCGGGACTGCCATCATCGGACACAGATGACACCTCTCCAGACCAATAACACACATACCCGGACAGTTATGGACCAAATGACGGAAACATACATAGCGGATTCCATCCGCCTGCTCAAGGAAATGATAGCCATCCCCTCCCCGTCCTTCGAGGAAGACAGGGTATGCGCCCACATCTGCGGATTCCTTGACACCTGCGGGATAGCCTTCCACCGCGAAGGCAACAACATTGTTGCGCTGAACAGGTACTTCGACCCGTCACACGACAGTCTGATGCTCAATGCCCACATAGACACCGTACCTCCTGCAGGCGGGTATTCCTTTGACCCCTACATGCCTGACTATGAAGCGGCGGCGGAAGTGATTCCGCATGACAGCGACGGAAACGGCGGTTTTGTCTGCGGACTGGGCAGCAACGATGACGGGGCATCTGTCGTGGCCATGACAGCGGCATTCAGGCATTTTTACAGAGAAAGACTGCCGGTAAACCTCATCCTCGTGCTTTCATGCGAGGAGGAACGTTCCGGGAAAGGAGGGATGGACATGGTGTGGCTGAGGTTCCCCCGTATAATCTTCAATGCATTCGAGAAGATAGTTCCGGAAGAGACCCCCGAATTCTATATCCATGACGGCAATATCCCGAGATTCAGATACCCTGAATGGGCCGTCATAGGCGAGCCTACAGGAATGGCGGCAGCCACATCGGAGCGCGGGCTGCTGGTGATAGACGCAGTGGCAGAAGGAGTCAGCGGACACGCGGCAAGGAACGAAGGAGTCAACGCAATCGACATCGCCATAGAAGACATAACAAGGTTGAAAAGCCATGTTTTCAGCAAAGTATCCGGGACAATGGGCAAGGTAAAACTGAATGTGACACAGATAAATGCCGGCACAGCGCATAATGTGATACCGGACAGGTGCGAATTTGTCATCGACATCCGCCCCACCGAAATGTACTCAAACAAGGAAATACTTGACACCCTGCAAGGTATCTGCCGCAGCCGCCTCACTGCCCGTAATCTCGGCAACAGGTCTTCGGCCACACATCCGGGCTCGCCGCTTGTTCAGGTCACAAGGTCACTCGGCATACCTGAATTCTCGTCACCAACCACATCAGACTGGATGCGGATACGGTGCGACGCCATCAAGATGGGGCCGGGAGACTCATCGAGATCACACAGGAAAGACGAGTTCGTCCATGTCACTGAAATACGTGATGCCGTCGGCACATATATTGAGTTCATAAGGAATTTCTGTAGAAATCATTGATATCTGACAATATGATAAAAAACATTGCATTGGTGGCACATGATGCCAGGAAGGCAGAGCTGGTGGACTGGGTGAGGTTCAACGCAGGTTCACTGGAAAGCTGCAGGTTATACTGTACCGGGACGACCGGAAGACTGATAGGCGGCGCATTGTCCGAAGAACTCGGGGAAAGGATGCCCGAAGTGCACTGCCTGCTGAGCGGCCCGCTCGGAGGTGATGCCCAGATAGGGGCGATGATTGCAGAAGGGAAGGTGGACATGCTCGTGTTCTTCTGCGACAACCTCATCATGCAGGGACACCAGAACGATGTCATGAGCCTCGTGCGCCTGGCTTCCCTGTACAACATCCCTTTCGCCACGAACAGGAGTACGGCAGACTTCATCATCTCGTCCCCCCTGTACAAGAGCGATGACTATGAAAGGATCATTCCAAAGGCCATAGAGAACTACAAGAACAGAAAACTCTGAAGACCATGGCGGAAACACTCTGGAACAAAGGCACGGAAGCCACACAGATAGTGGAAGACTTCACTGTCGGCAACGACAGGATACTGGACATGAGGCTTGCAGAATATGATGTGAAAGGTTCCCTCGCGCACATAAAGATGCTCGAGAGCATCGGTCTGCTCACGGCGGAGGAACTCAAGGAACTCACTGCAGGTCTGGAAGCCATACTGAAGGAAATAGAAGAAGGCGGATTCGTGCTCGAGGACTCTGTGGAGGACATCCACTCCCAGGTGGAGCTGCTTCTGACACGGAGGCTCGGGGAAATCGGCAAGAAGATACATTCCGGACGCTCGCGCAACGACCAGGTGCTCGTGGATGTCAAGCTGTTCCTGAAGGACGAGACGCTGAGAATCAGGGATGAGGTGCTCCTGCTTTTCGACAGGCTGCAGGAACTCAGCGAGGAATACAAGGATGTGCTGCTTCCGGGATATACGCACGGCCAGGTGGCGATGCCGTCATCCTTCGGGCTGTGGTTCGGCGCATACGCGGAAAGCCTTGCGGATGACATGTACATGCTCAGGGGGGCGTACCATGTCTCCGACCAGAACCCGCTCGGCTCCGCAGCCGGATACGGCAGTTCGTTCCCTCTGGACAGGGAAATGACCACCAGGCTCCTCAGCTTCGGCTCCATGGAGTACAATTCCGTGGCAGCGCAGCTCAGCCGAGGGAGAAGCGAGAGGGCCGTCGCCTCTGCAATAGGAGCAATAGCACTGACCCTCAATAAATTCGCCGCAGACTGCTGCATGTACATTTGCCCGAACTACGGTTTCATATCGTTCCCTGACAGTCTCACCACCGGCTCGAGCATCATGCCGCACAAGAAGAATCCGGATGTATGGGAGATAATGAGGGGCGACTGTAACAGGATAATGGCCGCCGAGTCGGAGATCACCATGTTGTGCAGCAATATGCCGCATGGCTATCACCGTGATTTCCAGCTTCTCAAGGATATCCTTTTCCCGAAACTGGAACTCATGCACAAATGCCTCAGGATGGCCGTGTATATGCTCGGGAACATCCGCGTGAACAGGCATATCCTCGACAACCATATCTACGACTACCTGTTCACCGTCGAAGAAGTGAACCGCAGGGTGCTCTCAGGGACCCCGTTCAGGGACGCCTACCGGGAAGTCGGGATAGAGGTGAACAACGGGACATTCCGCTACGGGGACGGGACGCCGCCCGAGAAGACCGGCGACCTGCACCACACCCATATCGGGAGCATCGGGAATCTCGCCACGGACCTTATACGCAGGAAAATGGAGGATGCCGCCGGGTTCTGACCCGGCAGCATCCCCAAATGAAAGAAGTGTATCAATACCTACGGTTCTCCGGCAAATCCGGAAACTGTCAATTATAGGCAATCACGGTAATGTCCTCATCACCTCCATCAGAGCCGAGCGTGACGGTATTGCCGTCTGCATCCTTGTATCTGAGCATGAAACTTACGATTACATCCATACTGCCCTGCCCGTCAGCCGTCACATTACGATAAGAATCGCCGGTCCATTTCGGAGACTTGGCAATGACGCGCTCCACTTCCGAAGACAGCACATTATCCGGAGATTCCTTTACGGTTATGTCATATACGGAACCGTCTTTGCCGATCTTGAAGGAGGCAGTCACTTTCCCGTAGCTGCCGGCATCTTTTGCGGCAGGGGGATAGACGAACATCGTATTGGCAAACTTCAGGAAATCCTTTTTGCTGGCCAGCGGGGTCGCCGTCTCAAGGTACGTGGCGGTGCCGTCACTATGGCCTTTCACATCGTGGAAAGTTATCGAATTTTCAAGTTCTTCCTGTGTTACAGGCTGTCCGTTGAAAATGATTCCCGATCCGCTGTCCGCGGCCTTCTTGCCGTCGGCTTTTCCTGTGAGGTTGAAAAGCACTGGGAAAACATAAGCCACCCTCACCGGCTTGCCGTCAATCTTGCCTGGAGTCCATTTCGGAGAAGAAGAGACGACTCGCACGGCTTCTTTGTCAAGGACAGGATCCGCGCCGCGAAGAACTTCCACACCGGAGACAGAGCCGTCAGTCTCTATGACGAACTTCAGCGTCACCCTGCCTGAAATGTTCGCGTTCCTGGCTTCTTCAGGATATACAAGATGCTCGCATACCCATCTGGAGAAATCGTTTGCATCCCCGCCATTGAACGAAGGCTTTTCTCCGACATCCTTGAACGGCACAGGATCGTCCGACTGGGCCGCAGGGTCCTGAGCACCGGACGGGGGTGTGACTGCCCCGACGGCAGGGGAAGCAGGACGGACAGCTGAAAAGATTTCCTGGGATTCCGGGAAATTTTCATTAACTTTGTCTGCCTTGGCAGGTCCGCTTGCCGAAAACACGAGCAGCAGACATGCCGTCACAGGGAGGAGCGACAGCGACTTCGCATACGCCCTCTTGCTGGTCTGATTTTGTAACATCATGGTAATACGGTTTTTAAGGTTACTGTGATTAAAGCTGTTGGCAATGGAATGGAAGGCCGTGCCAGCAGCTTTTCTTATCAATAATCTCTGGTACTCCCTGGCGTCCGCACCGCTGCGGAGCACCGTGCAGTCCGCGCTGTACTCATGAATCTGGCGCAGTGAATACTGGACAAGCCACGATACGGGGTTGAACCACAGCAGGCAGGTGAAGAACTCAGTGAGAAGGATATCCCAGGAATGTCCTTTGCCTATATGCCCCATCTCGTGCAGAATTATATCCCTGCCGTCGTTCTCCATGTCCTCGCGGCTCACCACTATCCTGTCCATCCAGCTGAACGGGTCCACGCGTCTGTCATCCGTCACGTACAGTTTCACCGCGGTCCTGCATCCTGAAGCCTGCGCACATTCGGAAAGCAGGGTGTCGTATTCGCGGGTAAGCGTATAGCGGCGGAACCCGGCGGCAAGCCTGGCATGCGAGACCGCATACATGATGAGTACCGCGACGGCTCCGAGCACATAGACCGCTCCTGCGGCCTCCGTAAGGCTGACAGCCCGGGACTCCGCTACAGGCCCGGATGACTCCGCCACGGTGTCCCCGCCATCGTGAAGCACCACGCTCACGCTCTCCGTTGTCTCCACCCTGTCCGGAAACAGGTCAGGGACAGGCACATAGATAAACGGCAGCACCAATGACACGAGTATGGTCCCTATCCACAGCGCCCGTATGTACTCGTGCTGAGTCTCCCTTTCCATAAGTATCCTTATGAAAAGATAGAAGAGTATAGCCGTGGCCGATACTTTCAGAAGATATATCAGGAATGTCTCCATACTTGATTCTCCACCATATCAAGCAGTTTACGCAGCTCCTCGGCGGACAGTTCCTCGCTCTGGACCAGGGCCGACACCGCGTTGAACGGCGAGGAGTCGAAATACTTCCCTATCACGCTGCTCAACGAAGCCCTCTTGTACTCGTCCCTCTTTATCACAGCGAAATAACGGTATGTCTTCCCGTAACTCCTGTGCGAGAGATAGCCCTTTTCCTCCAGAGACCTGACTATGGTCGAAAGAGTGTTGAAATGTGGTTTCGGCTCGTCATAAAGGTCCAGGAGTTCACGCACGAACATGGGTCCGTTCTCCCAGAAAAGGTCCATCACCTCTTCTTCTTTCAATGTAAGTCCTGTTGTCTTGTTCCTACCCATTTTATGATCATTTGTTTTTCAGCCGCGATATGGCAATGACATAATTGCCGTCTTCCTGCAGATTTTCAAGAATGGAAGCGACCTTGGACTTGGACGCCTCGGAGAGTTTGCCTTCTTCAAGCGCCTTCTTGCCGAATTCAAGGAATCCGGAAGCGGAGAAGACACTCAGCAGATATCCCTGCTGGAAAGAGACGGTGCTCATCTCCCAGGCAAGGTAGTCATTGTAGAATGAGGTTTTGACAGAGGTGCCTGTCTGGCGGTCTGTAACCACATAGACAGGTTTGCCGGTGGTGAAATTGCCGTCAGACAGCTGCTTTGGCATACTCACATCCGAAATGAAATAATCCGGAAGCATTGTGTAGGAATGTATAGGGGCATTTTCGTTTATAGTGCCCGAGTACTGGTCACCTTTCACTTCATCGGCATTGAAATCTATAGTATAGACAGGCTGCAGGACACCATCATCCTTCACCACATAGAGAGAGTCGCTCCTGCCGCCCCAGGTGAGGATGGAGAGGTCGAACTCGCCGGTGTTGAACCTGCTGTAGATTTCGTTGCTGAAATCAGGTACAACAGTCAGATGGCCGGCAGGAATCTCCCAGAGGACATTCCCGTCCTTGTCCTGCTTCCATGCTACAGAAGGGACCATATTGTTGAACGGCAGGGAGACAACTGTGATGTCCCCTGTCCCGGTGTCCACGGCGAACTTGCCTTTAGGTACCGAATATTTCAGAGGGTATTCCTTCTTGAAATCTCCCGTGGCCAGATCGTACGAAAGAATGGATCTGGCGTTCCAGGCTAGGAGATAGACAGTACCGGTATTCTCGTCGATCACTGACGAATAGGTGTTCAGGTACTCGCCCGGCCCGCGGCCCTGGTGGCCTATGTCACGGAGATACTCCCCGGTCTTGCGGTCGTAGATCTTGTACGGCTGGCGGGTAGAACCTCCGATTCCTATATAACTGTCCGAAATGAAAAACTGGAAGCCAGAGGTAAAAGCATCGTTGGACCTGCTGTCCAGGGCAATGAACTCAGGCTCCGAGCACCACTCGGAAATGTTGATCGCAGGGGCTTCCTGGACCTTGTTGAATTTTACACTGACAACGGACTGGTCTCCGCTGCCTGAAGCGCATGACACGGCAAGAAATGCTGCCGAACATGCCGCGGCCGATGCCGCAAATCCGGTAATTCTCTTCATGGCAAAAACATTTAATCAGGACAGCTGGAAACGGTGACACGGCCCTGGAGCTCGGACTTGATAGCGGCCTCGGGATATACAATATTGGCATTCAGCCAGTTCGAGAAAGCATAGAGACTCCCGTCTCCGAAGCTCGGCTTCTCATCCACTGCATCGAAGTCGTAAGCGTCAGGTCCGGCGACCACCAGGACAGCGGCAGAAGAACCGGATGAAAGTCTCTCTACTGCTCCGGCAGGATGTCCTGCGGAAAACATGAGTGCAAGGCAAGCGAATGCAGGGAGCATGACAAGCGATTTCACATACGCCCCCTTTCCAGTCTGTTTTTTAGACATCATGACAATACGGTTTTTAAGGTTACTGTGATTGAAGCTGCTGACGACCGTGCAGAAAGCCGGACCCGCAGTCTTCCTTATCAATAATTTCTGGTATTCCTTCACATCGGCCCCACTGCGCAGCACCGTGCTGTCTGCACAGAACTCGTGGACCTGGCGGAGAGAGAACTGGATGAGCCATGAGACCGGGTTGAACCACAGGAGGCAGGTGAACAGGCTGCACAGCAGTGAACTCCATCTCCCCTGCCGTTATGCCACCCAGAATGTTCTCATGCATCTCATCCACCTTGAATTGCACAGATGCCGGCAGCGGAATCCGGAGGAACGGCATCGCCACGGACAGGACAATGGCGCCAAGCCATAGTACCCGGATGTATCCATGGCATGTCTCGTTTGACATCAACATCTTGATTATCAAATAGAATACGACAGCCGCAACGGAGGCTTCGAGAAGATATACGAGCATGTGTGCCATAGCGTTCATTATCAGTCTGCACAAATATAACTATTTTTTATAGTTATACAACTATTTTTTCTCTTTTATTTAAGACATGCCTCAACGATGCATGTCCCGATACGTACAGACAGACGAATCCGGCCCTTTAGCGGCCTCGGGAACCATGTTTCGCTTTACTGTGGATAACAGTACGTTTTTTTTACTATGTTTGTACGATATCGCAGGCATGGCCTGCATAATTTACAACATCTATATGGCATGAAAAACGGATTTGACAACTTCAGGAAGATGCTTGCAGTGGCAATGACAGGGTCACTTGTGGCATGCGGCAGCGGCTCCGGACTCGAAGGTACCTGGGTGGAACCTGTATCTGGAATGGAAAACATGGACCATGGATTCCGTCTGGAAGCAAACGGCAAGGCATCATCAGTCAACATGGCTACCCTCAGGTACGAGACCTGGAAGCAGGAGGGCGACAGGCTCATCCTCACCGGGGAAAGTATCGGAAACGGAATCACCGTGCCATTCTCAGACACGCTCAAGGTGGAGAAAGTGACTGAAGACAGCCTTATCGTAAAGAAAAAGGCATTGACACTCAGGTATTCGCGAATGGTCAGCAGCCAGTCCGGAGAAAGCGTTCCGATGGCAGAACTCACCCCTGCAAAGAAAATGAGTTTCCGCACGGAGGGTACACTGGTCCTCGGGCACGAGACCAGGTCGTTCACCCCGGAAGGAGAGACTGAGGCATACTGGATCATAGACAAGACAGGCAGGCTGGCCGAAGAATACGACGGGCTTACCGGAGGGACCAAGAACGGGACACCGGTACATGCCGACCTTGAAGTCATCGATGCAGGCAAGTCAGACGAGGGCTTCGCCAGATCATACAGAAGCGTGTATCAGGTCGTGAAGATAAACAGCCTCTCCCCGGCAGAAGAATGATCTCACGCCAGGAATTTTCGGAAAAATTCAAAACAGTTTCTAAATTTGCATCCGCAAAAACCCATTGAAGATGGAATCAGACAAAAACCGCCTGCACAGACTGAAAATCGGACTCTTCATCCCATGCTACGTGAATGCAGTATATCCCAGTGTCGGAGTGGCCTCATACAGGCTTCTTAAACATCTGGGCCTGGATGTGGACTATCCTGTGGACCAGACATGCTGCGGACAGCCCATGGCCAATGCCGGGTTTGAGGATGCGGCAAGGGAACTCGCGGAAGACCTGGACGACAGGTTCGCGGAGTATGACTACGTGGTAGGCCCGTCGGCGAGCTGCGCCGTATTTGTCAAGGACCACTACCCCGCCCTGCTGAAGAACAAGAGCCACAGGTGCCATACTGAAGAGAAGATATACGACATCTGCGGATTCATACACGACATTGTGAAACCTGCTTCGCTCGATGTGTCCTTCCCGCACAAGGTCAGCATCCACAACAGCTGCCACGGCGTGAGGCTTCTCGGACTCTCTTCGCCGAGCGAAAGGAACATCCCGTATTACAACAAGCTGCGCAACCTCCTTTCCCTTGTCCGGGACATCGAGGTCACCGAGCCGGAACGTCCTGACGAGTGCTGCGGGTTCGGAGGGATGTTCTCCATCGAGGAAGACGCCGTCTCAGTGGCAATGGGCAGGAGCAAGGTACTCAGGCATATTGCCACAGGGGCGGAATACATCACCGGAGCCGACTCTTCCTGCCTGATGCACCAGGAAGGCATCATACGGAGGGAACACCTCCCCATCAAGACAATACATATAGTGGAGATACTCGCGAACGGCCTTTAGAAGAACTGATATGAGCACAAGACATTCACTGGCAGCGGCCGGATTTCTGAAAGACAGGGAAAAGGCCGGATGGCACGACAAGACACTCTGGATGGTCAGAGAGAAACGGGACAGGATGAGCAGGGAGCTTCCCGAATGGGAGCAGCTCCGGGATGCCGCCTGCGCCCTGAAGATGTATTCCAACAGCCACCTGGCAGAACTCCTGGAGCAGTTCGAGGAGAATGCCTCAAGGAACGGGGCCATTGTCCACTGGGCATCGGATGCCCGCGAATACCGGGAGACAGTCCTGAATATTCTTCAGGACCACGGCGCGAGACTCTTCATCAAGAGCAAGTCCATGCTGGCCGAGGAATGTGAACTCACCCCGTACCTCGAGGAGAACGGCATCGAGACAGTGGAGAGCGACCTTGGAGAAAGGATTGTACAGCTCATGCACGTGAAGCCGAGCCACATAGTGCTTCCGGCAGTCCACATCAGGAGAGAGGAAATCGGGAAGCTCTTCGAGAAAGAGATGGGCACGGAGCCGGGGAACAGCGACCCCACCTACCTCACACACGCCGCCAGGAAGAACCTCAGGCAGATATTCAAGAAAGCCGATGCGGCAATGACAGGCGGCAACTTCGCCGTGGCGTCAACAGGTGAAGTGGTGGTGTGCACCAACGAGGGCAACGCCGACATAGGCACATCCCTCCACAAACTCCAGATAGCCGCATTCGGACTGGAAAAGATAGTTCCGGACCCGGACTCCCTCGGGGTGTTCACACGTCTGCTTGCACGCTCAGGGACAGGACAGCCGGTCACCACATACACCACCCACTACTCCAGGCCGCAGGAGGGCGGGGAATTCCATATAATAATTGTGGACAACGGCAGAAGCAGGATCCTTGCCGAGAAAGGACATTCAAAGACCCTGAACTGCCTGCGTTGCGGGGCATGCATGAACACGTGCCCGGTGTACAGGCGCAGCGGCGGATATTCGTACACGTACTTCATTCCAGGGCCGATCGGGATCAACCTTTCCATGCTGAAGAACCCGGAGAAGTATCATGACAACGTCTCTGCCTGCTCGCTGTGCATGTCCTGCAGCAACGTCTGCCCGGCAAAGGTGGACCTCGGGGAGCAGATTTACCTGTGGAGACAGTCCCTCGACGGACTCGGGAAAGCAGACAGGATGAAGAAATTCATCTCCGACACAATGGAGATAGTGATGGAGCATCCCGCCGTGTTCAACACCGCCCTCAAGATAGCCCCCGTGGTGAATTCGCTCCCGAGACCGATAGTGTACTGCAGGATGGACACCTGGGGTGCAGGCAGGGAGCTTCCCGAATTCGCCAGGGAGTCATTCAACAGGATGTGGAAGAGCGGCAAGGTGAAAGGCGGCACAGGAGACGGGAACGGGCATGAGGGGCACCTCGCCGGCGAATGAGACAGGAGGAACGATTATGGGAAGCAGAGAAGAGATACTTGAGAGAATACGCAGGAACACCCAGTCCGTATATGAATATCCGGACCTGTCTGTCCTGAAGAAGTCAGCCGTTGCATACGGGGACAGGGAGAAGGCCTTCATCAAGGCCCTGGAAGGTGCAGGCGGGGAGACGGTCATCGCGGAAGACCCGTCATGCATAGACTCTATCATACGCAAAGAATACCCGGAAGCCCGGAGCATAGTCTCGCCAGTGGAGCTTCTCGAGTGCAGGACCGCCTCCCCGGATGACTTCGGCTCCCCAGAGGATCTGGACGGGACCGACGTGGCGGTGGTCCGCGGCGATTTCGGCGTGGCCGAGAACGGGGCCGTATGGATTACTGACTTCGGGAGGCACAGGGCACTCCTTTTCATAGCAGAGGCCCTGGTCATCATACTTTCAAGGAACAGCATCGTCGACAACATGCACCAGGCTTATGCCCATGACAGCATGCGGCATCAGCGCAGTTTCGGGACATTCATCTCCGGACCGTCGAAGACTGCCGACATCGAACAGGCCCTGGTCTTCGGGGCGCACGGAGCAAGGAAAGTGACCGTCATCCTGATATGAACAGGGGCCTTCCCCGGATTCAGGCATTATTAATTCGACAGACTGACGTTGATATGGACAATTCTGTAAAAGAGCAGCTCATCCAATGGGCGGAGAAATACAATGACCCTGAATACTTCCAGGAAGATCCGGTAATCTTCCCCACGATGATGGCGGAAAAGTACCGCAGGGGTGAATGCAGCCTGGCGGACGTAGAGATAACCGCGCTGATGGCCGCCCATCTCGCATGGGGACGCAGGGCCATGATAGTGAGGGACTGCACCAGGGCGATGGATGAGATGGGATGGAAGCCGTACAGCTATGTGATGGCCGGTGACTACAGGTCCGGGGACACCAGCCTGCACCGGACAGTAAAGTGGAGCGAATTCGCGCAGATCTGCGGCAGGCTGAAAGAGATATATTCCGGGAGGGAGAGCATCGAGGGCATGTCCAACGGGGAGATACGCTGTCTCATATACGGACGCAAGGAAGACCCCAAGGCTCCGGACAAGAAAATCAACATGATGAGGCGCTGGATGGTACGCGACGACGGGAAGGTGGACCTCGGACTATGGAAAAAATCCGACAAGAGGGACCTTCTCATACCTCTGGACGTGCATGTGTATGACCAGGCAGTGGCAATAGGGCTGACTTGCCGGAAACAGAAGGACATAGTGACCGTGCGCGAGATAACTGACGCGTTCAGGGAGATATTCCCTGACGATCCGTGCAAAGGGGATTTCTCCCTCTTCGGCTACGGAGTCACACACGGCGGGAAATGAACCGCCCCCAATAAGAACTACACCCGATCCAACAACTATAAACCATCATGCCGAAACTGTATATTATATCAGGATGCAACGGAGCCGGAAAGACCACCGCCTCCTACACGCTGCTTCCGGAAATGCTGGAATGCAGCCAGTTCGTGAATTCAGACGAGTTTGCAAAAGGACTGTCACCATTCAACCCGGAACAGGCGTCCATCCAGGCAAGCCGGTATATGCTTTTGAAAATCAGATACCTCTTTGCAAGGAAGGAGGATTTCGGCATAGAAACCACACTCGCCACCAGGACACTGCTCAAAATGATAGCCATGGCACAGAAAGAGGGCTATTCCGTCACACTTATGTATTTCTGGCTGGACTCCCCTGACCTTGCCGTGGCAAGGGTAAAGGCAAGGGTGGCCGCAGGCGGACACAACATCCCGGAAGAAACCGTCCGCAGACGTTACCGCGTAGGGATAAGCTATTTCTTCAAGGACTATATACCACTGTGTGACAGATGGATACTGGCCGACAACTCCAAGGTGCCGTTCCGGGTCATAGCGGAAGGCAGCAAGAACGACATTATCAACATCAAAGACGAAAAGACATACGAAAAGATACGCAAAAGCGCATACGAGACTGAAGAATGGACAAGCAATATTTTCTGAATACATTCAGGGTCACGGTCCCTCAGATGGAGCAGCTGACGAAAACGGCTCTGGCACGCGGAGGCGACTGGTCTGACCTTTATTTCGAGAACACACTGTACGGAGACCTTCTCCTGAAGGACGGAGAAGTGACTTCAGGGGGACTCCATACCGACTTCGGGGTCGGGATAAGGGTCCTGAGCGGGGAGAAGACAGGTTATGCCTACTCGGAAAACACCGGGGAGAACGACATGAGGGAAGCGGCCATGGCAGCATCCCTCATCGCCTCCGGAAGCGCAAGGACACATGATATCCCGAAGCCGGGGAAGGGCCTTTCCCCGGCTTTTGCCCCTGCCTGCGGAGGAGATGTGCTGTACCAGTCGGAGATCCCGTGGGAAAGCATCAGGGCCGCCGAACTCCTCCCTTTTCTGGAAAAGCTTCAGGAAAGGATTTCCTCGGCCGACAGCAGGGTCGTGAAGATAGTTGCCAGGCTGGCATACTCCCACAGCGACATCATGATGTTCAACTCTGACGGGGAACTCACTTTCGATTCCAGGCCTATGGGCAGCGTGACTGCATCCGTGATATTCAATTACAAGGGGAAAACCGAGAACAAGACTGCATCGAGGAGCTTCCGCACAGGGGCGGAACTCCTGACAGACAGCCTCCTGCAGGAATTGGCGGAAGAAGCCGTGAAAGGGATTGACGAGAGATTTGAAGCCAGGAGGCCCAAAGGTGGCAGGATGCCCGTGGTCATGGGGGCAGGAGCATCCGGGATACTTCTTCACGAGGCCATGGGACATGCGTTCGAGGCCGATTTCAACAGGAAGGGGCAGTCAGTGTTCGCAGGGAAGATAGGCCGTCAGGTATGCGACAGGTCCATAAGCATCGTGGATGACGGGACCGTCCGCGCCAACAGGGGCGCATGCTCGTTCGATGACGAAGGGGTACCGGGACAGAAGACCTGGATGGTAAAGGACGGAATCCTCAACTCCTACCTGCACGACAGGATAAGCGCAAGGTGGTACGGTGTCGCCCCTACCGGGAACGGCAGGCGTGAGTCATTCAGATACAACCCGATACCGCGCATGAGGGCTACCTACATGGAAAGCGGCTCAGTGCCTCCTCAGGATATTGTCGCCTCAGTGAAGAAAGGTATTTACGTGGATGAATTCTCCAACGGGCAGGTCAAGATAGGAGAAGGAGACTTCACATTCTACGTGAAAAGCGGATTCCTGATAGAAAACGGAAGGCTGACAGCCCCTGTAAAGGACATCAACATCATAGGAAACGGCCCGCAGGCGCTTTCAGACATAGCATGCGTCGGCAACGACCTGAAAATCGACAACGGGACATGGACCTGCGGCAAGGACCAGAGCGTCCCCGTGTCATGCGGGATACCGACCGTACTCGTGAACAACCTTACAGTAGGAGGAGAATGACAATGGCAGGAAGCACAGACATGAACATGACGGAAAGGCTCTCAGGCCTGGTGACTGAAGAGGAAATGGACGCAGCCAGGTTCTGCATCAGTTACGGATGCTCGCACGGGGCCTCGCAGATGAGGGTGGCGCTGGGGAAAAGCGTCCTTGACAGCTTCGCTTTCCTGAACGGGGAGCTGGACAAGGTGACACACTCGGCCGACAGGTCCCTCTTCCTGTACATATTCGCGGACGGCAGATACGGGACATTCTCCACCAACGACTTCTCGAGGCCGGGACTGGAGAAGTTCATATCCGGAGCCATAGACACGGTCCGTATGCTTGCACCGGACCCTTGCAGGATGCTGCCCTCCCCCGAAAGGAAGGCCAAGGATGCTGTCACAGGACAGGAACTGAATCTATATGACCCGGAATACCAGAGACTTACGCCTGAAGCAAGATTAAAGATCGCACAGGATGCGGCCGTATTCGGCAGCCTAGGGGATACAGACTCATATTCCATCATATCCGAAGAATGTGAATACTCGGACTCCGTGGACGACAGCTATGTCATCGACTCTGACGGATTCTGCGGCAGACATACGGAGACATCGTTTGCCATATGCTCGGAAGTCACCATCCAGGACAGGGAGGGAAGGAAACTGAGCGGATACTGGTGGGAGTCATCACCGCACCTGTCCGGGCTCGACTGTTCAGGATGTTCGCTCACAGCCCTTGCCAAGGCTGCGGAGAAGATAGGGCCTGAACAGCATGAAGGAGGGAAATTCCGCATGGTCGTTGACAGGAGCGTAAGCTCCAGGCTGGTCTCTCCTCTCCTTTCAGCCCTGAACGGGGCGTCCATCCAGCAGAAAAACTCGTTTCTTGAAGGCACATTAGGAAAGAAGGTATTCTCAGGCAATCTCACCATAACCGACATGGCAAGGTCGGAGGGCAGGCCGGGTTCGAGGCTGTTCGACACAGAAGGAGTGGCCACAAGAGAGGTCCCTGTCATCCGGGACGGACAGGTATGCATGTACTTCATCAGCACCTATATTGCAGGAAAGACCGGCATGGAGGCCACAGTCGAGGGTGTATCCCGCCCTGTGCTGATGCCGTTCATATCCGGACAGGATACAGCGGAGAGAACGGAAAGTTGCGTTTCAGAAGAAAAAGAAATAAATTTGCCGCGCATTCTCGGGCTCTGCGGGAGCGGGATCTATGTTACCGGATTCAACGGAGGGAACTGCAACCCTGTCACCGGGGACTTTTCATACGGGATAGAGGGATTCGCCTTCAGCAACGGGAAGATCACCTACCCTATAAGGGAGATGGTGGTGACCGGGAACATGACAGGACTGTGGAACAGCCTCATCGCAGCAGGGACGGACGCGAGGGAATGCACCAGATGGCAGATACCGACACTCGCCTTCGGAGAGGCGTTTTTCAGTGCCTGACACAGATAAGGCAAACATAACATACACGATATCATGAAAATAGGACAGAACAAAGTCGTAGGGCTATGCTACGAGCTCGAAGTGGACGGAGAGATTGTGGACAGGACCACAAAAGAAAGACCGCTCGACTATATACACGGCACAGGGGCTCTCCTGGCCAAATTCGAATCCGGGGTCGAAGGCCTTGAGCCCGGTGAGAAATTCTCATTTACCCTCACGCCTTCAGAAGGCTACGGTGAAGTGGACCCTGACAGGATCATAGACCTGCCGAAGCAGGCCTTCGAAGTGAACGGTGTGATACAGGAAGGACTTCTGGTCCCGGGGACTACAATCCCGATGCTCAACGGCAGAGGCGGGGTGGTCCCGGGTAAGGTGCTGGAAGTGCACCAGGACTATGTGAAGATGGACCTGAACTCCCCTATGGCCGGCAAGACACTTAACTTCTCCGGAGAGATACTCTTCGTGAGGGAAGCCACCGAGAAGGAACTCCACGACGGGCTTCACGGCGAGAACGTGCATTCATGCTGCTGCGGCGGACATGGCGAAGGAGGATGCTGCGGCCACCATGAACATGAAGAAGGCCATGAATGTTGCGGAGGACATGGCGAAGGGCACCATGAAGGCGGGTGCTGCGGCGGACACGGCGAAGGCCGTTGCCACAAGGACGAATAGAAGGCCGTGGCATGTGGCTTCTGCTTGCATTCGTGTCCGCAGGACTTCTCGGCCTGTATGACACATCAAAGAAGACAGCACTGAGGGACAATGCGGTCCTTCCGGTGCTGTTTCTGAATACCCTTTTCTCCACCCTGATCTTCTCTCCCTTCATCATCGACGGAGTACTGGGAACAGGGTGGTTCTCAGGCACTTTCCTGGACAATGCCCCGTATGCCGGGCACCCGGAGACTTCCGGGGCGCAGGAACATTCTGTCCTGCACGCACATCTGCTGATAATAGTCAAGTCGGTCATTGTCCTGACCTCATGGATATTCGGATACTTCGGGATGAAACATCTCCCGCTCACCACGGTGGGGCCCATCAACGCCACGAGGCCTGTGCTTGTCCTGGTGGGTGCGATGCTCGTTTTCGGAGAGAGGCTCAACGCCTACCAGTGGACCGGAGTCCTGCTGTCGGTAGTGTCCCTGTTCCTCCTCAGCCGCTCGAGCAAGAAGGAACAGGTGGACTTCAGGCACAACAGATGGGTGTGGGCCATAGCCGCCGCAGCTGTCACAGGAGCCATAAGCGGACTTTACGACAAATATATCCTCGGCCAGCTCGGACCTATGTTCGTGCAGAGCTGGTACAACCTCTACCAGCTCCTGATGATGGGTGCGGTCTGCCTTGCACTCTGGTACCCCAACAGGAACAGGACGACACCTTTCCGGTGGAGCTGGGCCATTCCGCTGATTTCGGTATTCCTTTCGGCAGCGGACTTCGCCTATTTTTCGGCCCTGAACCAGCCGGACTCGATGATTTCGGTGGTATCCCTGGTGCGGAGGGGCTCGGTAATAGTCTCGTTTGCATGCGGGGCGCTTATCCTGCATGAGAAGAACCTCAGGACAAAGGCTGTTGACCTGATTCTCATACTGGCCGGAATGCTGTTCATCTGGTTAGGCTCCAGGTGACAGGCAAAAGTTTTAACATAAGAAGAATGAAGACAGCGGTAGTGATATTGAACTGGAACGGGGAGAAGTTCCTCAGGAAATTCCTCCCGGGGCTCATCGCATCCCTGCAGGGATGCGACGCAGAGGTGACAGTAGCAGACAACGCTTCCACGGACGGCTCCATGAAGCTGATGCTCTATGACTTTCCAAAGGTGAAGACAATCAGGTTCGACAAGAACTACGGTTTTACAGGAGGGTACAACCGCGCACTGTTCCAGACCGATGCTGAATACTTTGTGCTCCTGAACTCAGACATCGACGTACCTGCCGGCTGGCTCTCCCCGCTCGAAGAGTGGATGGACACGCATCCGGAGTGCGGTATCTGCGCCCCGAAGCTGCACTCATACCAGGACAGGAGCATGTTTGAATATGCCGGGGCGGCAGGAGGCTACATAGACAGGTACGGTTACCCGTTCTGCAGGGGCAGAGTACTCCGTAAAGTGGAGAAAGACAGCGGACAGTACGACACCCCGTCCCCTGTGTTCTGGGCGAGCGGGGCGTGCCTGATGATACGCTCGGAGCTGTACAGGAGACTCGGCGGACTCGACGAACGGTTCTTTGCCCACCAGGAGGAAATTGACCTGTGCTGGAGGGCCCAGCTTGCAGGCTACAGTGTCGTGACAGTCCCGGGCTCAGTCGTTTACCATGTAGGAGGCGGGACTCTCCCGGCCAACTCGCCGTGGAAGCTGTACCTCAACTACAGGAACAACCTTCTGATGCTTTCAAACAACCTGGCATTCACATACGCCCTTGAGGCGCACTGCGGCAGCCTCTCGGCATACGGCAGGGAATCAGGGCACGGAAGGAAGAGGACGGACATACAGGATGCGGCCGTAGAGGGAATCACCAGGGCCGGGAGGACAATCTTCACCAGGATGCTTCTGGACGGGCTTTCGGCTGCGGTTTACCTGCTCACCTTCCGCCCGCGGTATTTCAATGCGGTGCTCAGGGCGCACAGGGATTTCAGGAAAATGCGCAGGGATCCGGACAGATTGCGGATAATGTCATTTCTGGAGGACAGTCCGGAGAAGGTCACCATCCGGGGATTCTACCGGAAATGGATGATACCCAGGGCTTTGGCAGGGCTGAAATGTGACCCGGGGAAATAACGCCTCCCCCGTGGGGCATACGGCCCCGGACAATACCGCCATGCACATACGGCCCAATTCGGGAAATTTTTATATCTTCGCCGTTGTTTCTTTCAGGATATAAAGATGAAGATAATCATAGCAGGGGCCGGCGAAGTGGGATCCCACCTTGCCAAGATGCTCAGCAGCGAGTCCAATGATTTGACTATCATAGACATTGACCAGGGCAGGCTTGATGCATTGTCCGAAAATACCGATGTGATGACAGTGACCGGGAACCCGTCCTCCATACGGGTGCTCAAGGAAGCCGGGGTGGAAGATGCGGACCTTTTCATAGCGGTAAGCCCTTCGGCGTCGCAGGATGTCAATATAGTCAGCGCCATGCTCGCAAAGAAACTCGGCAGCAAGAAGGCGACGGCAAGGGTCAACAACGAAGAATATCTCACCTATGAGAACAAATACCTTTTCACGGAAATGGGCATCGACCTGCTCTTTTACCCGGAGAAGATAGCTGCGGGGGAGATTGTGGATCTGCTGAAGAGGACTGCATCGACGGAATCCATGGACTTCGCACGCGGGAAGCTCCAGATGGCAGTGTTCAAGCTGGAGGAGGACTCCCCTCTCATAGACATGAGGCTGATTGATTTCGTGGGTGTCGCCACTCCTGCCGACCTGCCGTTCAGGGTCGTGGCCATGGCCAGGAACAGCGAGACCATCATCCCGAGTGTCGATACCAAATTCAAATATCATGACCTGGTGTTCATCATCTCCAAGAGGGAAGGTATCGACCAGATAATGAAATACATAGGCAAGAGCAACATCGAGGTGGACAAGCTCATGATCCTCGGCGGGGGGCCTATCGGGGAGATGGTGGCACAGCAGCTTTACAGGCAGATTGACTCCATCAAGATAATAGAACTTAAGAAGGACAGGTGCGTGGAACTGTCAGAAAAGCTCGGAAGCAATGTCACCGTGGTGAACGGCGACGGGAGGAACTCCGACATGCTTCTCGAGGAGGGCATCAAGAATTACGACGCCTTCGTGGCTGTGACGAGCAATACCGAGACCAATATCCTGGCTTGTGTCGCTGCCAAGAAGCTCGGTGTCAGCCGCACCATAGCCGAGGTGGAAAACATAGAGTATATCCGCCTGGCGGAAGAGATGGGTGTGGATGCCATCATCAACAAGAAGCTGATCACTGCAGGAAGGATCTTCAAGTTCACCCTCAGCAGCAAGGTTCGCTTCATTAAGTACATGAGCGGAACCAATGCTGAAGTGCTCGAGTATATTGTCTCTCCGGGAAGCTGGATCACCAAGGGCAAGCTGAAAGACATAGGATTTCCGAAAAACGCCATCATTGGCGGTGTAATACGTGGCAACGAGGCTTTCATCGCTGTCGGCGACACGGAGATAAAGGCTTATGACAGGGTGGCGGTGTTTGCGCTGCCGCAGGCGGTAAAGGAAGTGGACAAGTTTTTCAGGTAGGAAAATCTATTTTCCTGCCTGAAAAACCAATCTGCCACCAGTCACATTCTGCGCATGCCCCGGCGGGGCATGCGGCGGGTTATTCCGCCATTGTCAGTTTGACTATGTAGTCTATTTCGTCAGGAACTTTGGAAAGGGTGACCACTATACCGTTGTCATTCTTAGAGAATTTCAAGGTCTCCCCGCTGTTCAGACACTCGGCTGACCTGACTTTTCCCTTAACAGGAAGGAATATTGTATCGTCCTGATATTCAAGTATATGAATATACTGGATATTATCTTTTGAAGTGGAGACGCCCCACGGGTGAGGGGCCACAGACCCGATCCGTGTACCGTAGATGGTCTCCCCGTATTTCTTCATCCACTCCCCTATCTCACTCAGGCGCTGAACAGCCACCTCCGGAAGCTCCCCGTTCGGCTGAGGCCCTATGTTTAGGAGAAGGTTGGCATTCCTGCCGGCCGCACGCACCAGGAGATGGATAAGCTCCTTCGTGCTCTTGTAGTTCTGGTCCTGTATCTTGTACCCCCACATCCCGTTCATTGTCTCGCATGTCTCGAGAGGCAGCCGGCTGACATCCTGGCCAGAAAGGCCGGCCTTGTTCTCGCCCGGGAGGTCCCGCTCGAAAATCTGTATGTTCTCGCCCGGGAACGGGGTCTCGTGGTGGTTGTTGGCGATAAGGCAGGACGGCTGGAGCCTGTGTATCAGGGCATACTGCTCGTCAAGCTGCCAGTCGAAATCCGGGTTGCCGTCCTGGTCCCACTTTCCGTCAAACCAGATAGCCCCGACAGGGCCGTAATCGGTAAGGAGCTCGGTAAGTTGGTTGTTCATGAAAGTGAAATAGCTGTCCCAGTTCTCCTGCGAGCGGTCGCACCCGGTATTGAGACCTGTCCTTCCTTTCGGATAGTCAGACCTGCGCCAGTCGATATGCGAGTAGTAGAAATGCAGCTTGATGCCCTGCCTGCTGCACTCGTCCGCAAGTTCCTTGAGCACATCGCGCCCGAACGGGGTAGCATCCACGATATTGAAGTCGGAATATTCCGTGCCGAACATGGAGAAGCCGTCATGATGCCTGGACGTGATGCAGATGTACTTCGCCCCCGAGGCCTTTATGGCCGACACCCACTCCGCTGCATCGAAGCGTGAAGGGTAGAAGCCGGACGCGAGTTTCGCGTATTCGCGCCAGTCGATGCCGGCATTGTTCATGTACCATTCGCCCTGGGCGGTCATACTGTAGATTCCCCAGTGCAGGAAGATACCGAACTTGTTGTCCTGGAACTCCTCCTGGGCCTTTACAATCTCCTCAGTGGGCCTGTAGCCCGGAATGCCGTTGTCCGCAGACAGCCTCCCGGCCGCCAGGGCAGAAAGCCCCAGGGCCAGGATCGGATAGATGATTCTTTTCATTGTATTCAACGCTTTTCGGTTACACAGTTTCAGTTTACCGAATGCAAACATACAAAAATCTGTGGAATAACCGCCGGGACGTGGAAATGTTCATGGATTTTCTCCGTCCGGAAACCGGGTCAGTAGAGCCTCGGCTTCTGGACAGTATTGATTATCAGGGCCACGACATAAACAAAACTGCTGTACAGGAGAGGAATCATAGCCACCTTGAGGCCTCCGTATATGATACCGGCCCCGGTATCCGGATTCTGCCCGAGATAGTCGAGCATCTGGAAGATACCCATCATAGTCCAGATGAATCCGGCCATGAAGCCGAGTCTGCCGAGGTTGCGCACCCAGGCCGGAGCTTTCCAGGCAGCGAAGAATATCGCGACAAGAATCAGGGTAATCACGCACATGCCGCCAAGGCCACCCTGAAGAAAATAACCGATAATGTTTTTCATGACAGAAAATTTTTAATGTTGTTTCGGACAAAATTACGGCAAGAGGCATTAACGGGCAAGTTTAAATCCCCTCCTTCACGGTCCGAATCCACTTGTACAGGGATATGGCAGGGGCGTGCGCTGTCCTGACACCGGATATTTTATTAAATTTGCCGCCGTAACAGATTTGAAGGCTGAAGATGAAACTCCTGATCGAAATAGGTTATGTCATGCTCGCACTGCTGCTGCTCGCGTTGATTTTTGTGAGCTTCGACTATTCCTTCATGGAGTCCGTCTTCCTGGGGACACTGTTCCTGCCCGGGGCGTTCTTCCTGAAATTCTTTATTCCGCAGCTTGCACTCTCGCACGGGAAAAAGAGAATAGCCGATACATTCTTCCTGTCCATGTCCGTAATACTTTTCACTTTCCTCCTGATGGTGGTTTCACACCTGTATATTATACCGGTATCCAAATTCAAGCAGATATGGGTGAACCCCATTTTCACGGCTCTTATCCTGGGACTCATTGCCGGAGGAGACATGCTGATGCAGAGGTTCCGGTCCAGGCTCTCGCAGAAAATCCCCGAGACTGTTTCCTTCGTCTCGGACAGGCGCAAGGTGTCGCTGAATGTGGATGACATCGTCTATGTCGAATCCAACGACCGCGATGTCTATATCCATGCATCCGACGGAGCCACATACCGCAACAAGACCCCTATCTCCCAGTGGGAGAACACTTTGGGAGAAAAGTTCATACGCACCCACAGGGCCTTTCTCGTGAACACGGGCTACATCGGAGGGATAGAGGACGAGTCAGTCTGTGTAAAGGACGAGAAGATACCGGTATCGAGGAAATACAAGGATGAGGTCTCCCGCAAGATGAAAGCATGAAATCATGCATGTCTTGAAAATGTGTTTATATTGTATTGAATATTGTGTGCATCACACCCGCAATGTCGCCCAAGACGGCCTGGACATCGGAGTTGCTCACTGTGGAAATCTTCGCCAAATCCTTTGCGATGGTTTCCGTTTCTACAGGCTTGCCCTGTACTACGGCACGGGGATAATATACTCCCTGCTGCTTGTTATACGATTTTTTGTAGAATGGCATAGCTTCTTCTGTTTTTAAGTTACTAATTAACGTGAACTCGATGAATTTGATTCATTAAATTACATCGAATTACCTATTAAGGAGCAGGCCCGTGGCATGCGACAGGGCCCTTCAGGGCCGCACCGGAACGTCAGCGAGGTTTCCGGCAGGGAAACCGAAGCAGT
>JADILZ010000039.1 GCA_017695065.1 Candidatus Cryptobacteroides excrementipullorum | reverse complement strand
GTCTCCGCCATACTTCTTTGATATTCTTAGAAATACAAACGGATCCAAGAAAGATAAAAGTTGAGAGGACACGTATTTTCCTTTATTCATGTGCCATTCTACGATAGTCTGGCAAAGATAAATTCAAATCGTTGCGCTCGTCCCATCCTTGTAATTACCTATACTTCAATATTTTCAAAGAACTTTTGCGATTTTTTACCGGACACTAATGAATTGAAATATGAAAAAGTTTTTATTGACCGCCCTGCTCTGTGGAGCGATGTTTCCCGGCATGGCACAAAACAATGTTATAGCTAAAAACGAAACAGGTATGAAAACAATTCGATTGGTTTATCCGCAATGGCAAGGCGGGAGCATTGCCAAGTGGATAACGGAAGTGAAAGACCCCGAACAGGCTTCAAGAGGATACTATCTTGGAGCGCAGTTGTTGAATTTTCTTGCTCCCGACAATGGGCAGGACACATACACCGTCCCGGTTTCGACAGACCTTGTGGAGCGGAAAGTGACCGATGGCGTACTGGACAAGGACGCTATTATTACACAGACCAAAGCGGCCTTGGATATTCTCAATGTCCAAAAGCCCGACAAGATTGTGACACTTGGCGGCGAATGTTCCGCAAGCGTTGTGCCGTTCACCTATCTTTCTGAAAGATATAATGGCGATGTGGCAATGGTTTGGATTGACGCACACCCCGACATCACCTTGCCCGGCGATGTTTATCCTGCTTATCACGCAATGGCGGTGACGGCTTGCATGGGCTTGGGTGACAAACAGATTGTTTCTGAGCTTCCGGCGAAGATAGACCCGTCCAAAATCCTCTTTGCAGGCTTGCGTGATTGGGAGCGTGACGAAATCAAGGAGCGGCAGAAGCAATACGGTATCAAACATTTGACACCGGAAGAAGTGCGTGAGGACAGCCATGCGGTATTGGAATGGCTCAAATCGTGCGGAGCGTCCAAAGTCGTCATCCACTTCGATATGGATGTACTTGACCCTGCGGAAATCATTGCGGCGGTAGGAGTTGTTCCCAACGGAATGAAAATCGCCGAAGTATTGCGTGTGATAAACGACATCGCGCAGGAAAAGGAAATCGTCGGACTGACCGTAGCAGAGCCTATGCCCCGTACCGCTATTCGTATTAAGGAAATGTTGAACCAGTTGCCTTTATTGAAATGAAAGTGCTTTTAGTGAACGGAAGCCCCCACAAGCAAGGGGAAACCTACACGCCTTGAGTTTGGTGGAGAAAGCCTTGCATGAAAAAGGTATTGCAACCGAATGGTTTTGGGTGGGGAACAAGCCCGTGCGTGGTTGCATCGACTGTGGACAATGCGGCAAGCAGCATATTCTCCAATACTTCATAAAATGAGCCTCCGTCAGGCCTTTCCGATACGGCGAGGCCCATCCTCGATCCGGGTACCCAAGCCTCGTTGAACGGATATATGCCCGTTTCTGATGCCGTTGTCATGTGCCTGAACTTTTTCTGCAAGTATCTACCGTTCCTGTTTTTTGTCCGGATAGTTCGGGCTGTACAGCAGAGAGCTTTTCCTCACTACAGGCTTTCCGTCTTTGACCCAGCCTTCTCCGCGTTCGGAAAGATGTTCCGCCATTGCCTTGCGTAGCTCTTCGAGTTCTTTCCTGTATCTGCGGTCTGCAGACAGGTCGGTGCTTTCCGCAGGGTCGGCAGTGAGGTCAAACAGCTGCTCCCTGCCGGAACGGAGGAACCGGATATATTTGAGTTTTCCGTCGGTGAGGGCGCACCAGTAATTGTCCTGAGAATAGCATTCCGCATGCTCCAGGTCTATCCATCTTCTCCATTCAGTGTTTTTCCCCTTGATGAGCGGAAGAAGCGACATCCCGTCCATGTCTTCCGGCACTGTGCCTCCGGCAGCGTCAAGGAATGTAGGAAGTATGTCACGAAGTTCTACAGGAAGGTCTGATACCGTCCCTTTTCCCTGCTCTCCGTATATACTCTCAGGCAGCTTTACTATGAAAGGTATGGCTGCCGAGCCTTCGTATGCGTATGTCTTCCTCCAGTGGTTGTGGTCTCCCATCATGTCTCCGTGGTCAGAAACGAAGCAGATGACGGCATCGTCATACATGCCTTTGTCCTTCAGTGCCCGGATTATGCGCCCGACCTGTTCGTCCACGAAAGTCACGGATGCATAGTAATGTTTCTTGGAGTTCTTCACATATTCGTCTCCGAATTGTCCGAAGGCGGCTTCCGGTGCCGCTTTCGGGTCGGTGATGTCTTCCCCGATGTGCCTGCTCCATTCCCCTTTTGCCGGTCCATCCATTTCAATGTCCCCGTACATGTCCAGGATGCGTCTCGGCGGGTCGTACGGGCTGTGCGGCCGTGCGAAGGACACTTTAAGGAAAAGAGGGGCCTGGCCGTCATAATGTTCTATGGTGCTTACAGCCATGTCTCCGGTCCATGCTGTAGGGTGTACTTCTTCCGGGAGCCTGTATTCTGAAGCCCCATGGGCGTTCCATCCTATTCCGGTCAGGTCAGGATCCTTTCCCGGGGCCACAGTCTGGAACCATTTTCTGTAGTCACTCATGAAATACGGGGATTCCACGCGTCCGCTTTCATCTATGATTGTGGCATGGAAGCCATGTGTCGCGTTCTGCGGGGTCCAGTGCATCTTGCCGATGCCTAGCGTGAGGTAGCCGCAGTCCCTGAGCATCCGCGGCATTTCATATCTGTAATGTTCAGCCACGGCACCGTAGCCGAGCATGCCGTGATGCCATGGCGACATTCCTGTCAGCAGTCCGGCCCTGGCCGGGGTGCTGCTCGGTGTTGAGGTATAGGCATTGGAGAAGAAGCATCCGTCTGCTGCCAAGGAGTCCAGATGTGGCGTGATGATGTTTTCATTGCCGCAGCAGCCTATGGCATCCGCCCTCTGCTGGTCAGTCATTATCAAGATGATGTGCGGTTATTTCTGTGCAACTGCCGTCTGTGCCACGAGGCAGCCCGCTGCGATGAAAGGTATGGATTTTCTCATTGTCCGGAAATGATTTATGCGGTTATTTGTCTTGGCATAAACAGCTTGCAATAATTACCCAAATCCTCTTTAATCATATATATCTGCCAGTGATGCTTTCAGGGCAATTCCTTATGTCCTCAGGGGTGCCGGTGGCCACTATGCGGCCGCCTTCGTCCCCTCCGCCGGGGCCCATGTCGATGATGTAGTCCGCGTTGCGTATCACGTCAAGGTCATGCTCGATGACAATCACGGTCGCCCCGTGGTCCACAAGGCTTTGGAACACATTGAGAAGAGTCCGGACGTCATCGGGATGGAGGCCTATGGTCGGCTCATCGAACACGAACACGGAGTCTTCCTGTCCGCGGCCCATCTCGCTCGCCAGCTTCAGCCTCTGGGCTTCCCCTCCCGAGAGCCCTGGGGTCTCTTCCCCGAGTGTGAGGTATCCAAGGCCGAGTTCCTGGAGGACCTGGAGACGCTGACGTACAGGCTTGATGTCGTTGCATGCCGTCAGGGCGCTGTTCACGTCCATGTCCATAAGTTCCGGGAGAGAGTAGAATTCACCTGCCGCATTTTCCCTCCTTATCAGCCCTGCTGCCCTGGCGTATCTTGAGCCACGGCAGTCCGGGCACGGGATCTCCACATCCGGAAGGAACTGTACATCAAGGCTGATGACACCTGTGCCGTCGCAGGTCGGGCAGCGGAGCCTCCCGGTGTTGTAGGAGAAGTCCCCGTCCCTGTATCCCTTTTTCCTTGCATCCTCTGTCTTCGCGTATGCTTTGCGGAGTTCGTCGTGTACGTTGGCATAAGTTGCCACGGTCGATCTTATGTTGATTCCGATAGGGGAGGCATCGATAAGCTTTATCTGGCGTATCCCTTCCGCTTCTATCTCCTTTATGTGTCCTGGAAGCCTGGTCCCGGATATGAGTGACTGCAGGCCTGGGACAATGCTCTCGAGCACGAGGGTGGTCTTGCCTGAGCCGGAGACCCCTGTCACCACGGTCAAGCGTCCTTTGGGGATTTCGGCCACCAGAGGTTTTACCGTGTGGAGCGCTCCGGTGGAAAGGCGGATCCTGCCTTTGCTGAACATCGTCTCCGGGGATGCCTTCATGCGCACAGCCACGCCGGCCTTCCCTGTCAGGTACGGTCCTATCCTTGAGGACGGGTTTTCCCCTGTCTCCCTGACAGACCCTTCCGCTATGACCCGGCCTCCTGCCGCTCCGGCACCGGGGCCCATCTCTATGATGTGGTCCGATACGGAAAGAATCTGTGTGTCATGGTCCACGAGGACGACAGAGTTCCCGTCAGCGATGAGGTCCTTCATGACCCCCGCAAGCCCTTCGATGTTGGCGGGATGCAGCCCTATCGACGGTTCGTCGAGCACATAGAGCACCCCTGTGGTCCTGTTCCTGACAGCGCGGGCAAGCTGCATCCGCTGCCGTTCCCCGGTGGAAAGCGTGGAGGCGGAGCGGTCAAGGCTCAGATACCCTATGCCGAGATCCGTCAGGCGGCGGGACGCGTCGAGGAAGGACTCGCAGATGTCGCGGGCCATTGGTCGCATTTCCCCTGGCAGGGTGTCCGGGATGCCCCTTACCCATTCCGTTATCTCCGAGAGTGTCATCCTGCAGGCGTCCGCAAGGGAGATTCCCCTGACCATCGGGGCCCTTGCTGCATCAGAAAGTCTGGATCCCCCGCAGTCGGGGCATACCTCGGTCTTCAGGAACTTCTCCACCCGTTTCATGCCTTTCTCGTCCTTGACTTTCGCCAGGGCGTTCTCGACGGTATAGACGGCGTTGTAGTATGTGAAGTCAAGCTCTCCGGCCTGGTTGGTGTTCCTGGATTTGTAGAATATGTGCTTTTTCTCTGCCGGACCGTGGAAGACTATGTCCCTCTCCTTCTCTGTCAGCTGGTTGAACGGGATGTCCGTCCTCACTCCCATTGCCCTGCACACATCCGTCATCAGGGACCACATCAGGGTGTTCCACGGTGCCACAGCACCCTCGTCTATGCTAAGCGTCTCATCAGGGACGAGGGTCTGCTCGTCCACTGTGCGGACAGTCCCTGTACCGTCGCATGTCGGGCATGCACCCTGGCTGTTGAATGAGAGTTCCTCGGCCGACGGGGCGAAAAAACGCTCGCCGCATTCCGGGCACACAAGCTCCTGTCCTGCGGCCACACACAGGGTAGGGGAGAGGTAATGCCCGTTGGGACATCTGTGACTGGCAAGCCTGGAGTATATGAGCCTCAGGCTGTTGAGCAGTTCTGTCCCTGTCCCGAATGTGCTCCTGATACCAGGTATCCCGGGCCTCTGGTGCATGGCCAGCGATGCCGGGACATACAGCACTTCGTCCACATCCGCCCTTGGCGCCTGTGTCATCCTCCGTCGCGTGTAGGTGGAAAGCGACTCGAGGTATCGCCTCGACCCCTCGGCGTAGAGTACGCCGAGGGCGAGAGATGATTTGCCTGACCCGGACACTCCCGCTATCCCCACTATCCTGTTCAGGGGTATTTCCACGTCTATGTCCTTCAGGTTGTGCACCCTTGCCCCGTGCACGATAATCTTTTCCGGTTTCCTATTATCTTCTGCCATAATCCTGTGAGCGATCACTTCACTTGTTTAACGTCTGTTCGATGAATTACTTTCGGATTTCTGGAAGAAATCCGAAAGTACACCCCCAGTCACCTTGCGGTGACAGCCCCTTATTAAGGGGCGCCACCCCCTTCCTTCTCCCTTGCCGGGGGACCTGTCGCAGGCCATGGCCTGCTCCTGAAAAGAGGTAATTCAATGTAATTTAATAAATTAAATTCATCGAATCCATATTATCAGGTGTGCAAAAGTAATCAAATTTTCATTATCGCATCCACAACCAGGATATTTTCGGATATGTCGGATATTTCTTTCAATGCGGCTTCTTTTTCCGGTCCGGTCGTGTCTCTTTGCCGGGAGACAATCCACTCCTTTATTTCCGGGAACACTGTGGCTTCCGTGAGTGTCCAGTCGGGGATGAGGCATCGTGTGAGGGGATCAAACACGAAATCACGGATGCCGTTCTTGACCAGCTTTTCGCAAAAACGCTTCATGTTCACCTTTTCATAGCCGAGAAGCACGCATCCGGAATATACGGACAGAAGGTCTGAGAATCTGACGGAACCGTATTCGCTGCTTTTTTCCGCTGCCTCTGTCATCCTGCATAGTCTTATGGGTAGTCACGATTCTCTCCTTGCCGAAAATCTGCACCATGGCCGTATAGGATACAGGCATATCCATCTGCCGGCCGTTTATTTTCAACCGGCCCTCTGTAATTTCTATTCCATCCTGGACTTGTGTCTCGGCAGATTCAGCCGGTGAGGCTTTGATGCTTTTTGCCGGTTGCGGCTTTGCAACAGGAGAAATGGTTGGCTGAGATTCAACGAACGGAGGAGCAAACATCAGGGTCACGTCTTCCGACAAGGGAGGCAGCTCGTATTCCCTGTCCGGGTAAGGCTTCGGATAGTTGAGCCAGTATCCCAGTTTCTTCGCTCTGCCCCCTGTGCGCAGGAAATTCCAGAAATCTTCCGCCCGGTACAATGCATCTCCTTTATTAAGGGTATTCACGATGACAGTTCCGTCAGGCATCGCATGGATGGATTTGAAGGATTCGTTGCCCAACACGCCGGGACG
>JADILZ010000038.1 GCA_017695065.1 Candidatus Cryptobacteroides excrementipullorum | reverse complement strand
CTGTGGCCTGCGACAGGTCCCCCGGCGAGGGGGAAGGAAGGGGGTGGCGCCCCTTAACAAGGGGCTGTCACGAAGTGACTGGGGATTAGATTATATGATTAAACGCAAGTTTAATCATTAACGTCAGTGTGGCGGATTCCGATCATAAACGGTAAAATGTTGATTTTTAGGATAATATTGTTAAACATAAATTCGTCGAACTGACGTTAAATAGGCTTCCATTCTCCTCCTTGTGGCTTTTCCATTGTTAATCTAGTCAGAATATGACGAGAATAATTTGCCTGTTCGCGTCATTAATCCTATTTTTGCAAATAAACTGAATGATCATGAGACCGGAATATATATGGCAATATCCTGAATGGCCGTCTTTTACCTGGAACGATTCCAGACTTATCACTCTGCTTTCAGAAGTACGTAACTATGAGGGAAAGATTCATGGAATGATGGGTGGTCTGGGATTCGATGTGCAAAATATGGCGGCACTTGATGTAATGACTGAGGATGTGCTGCGTTCCAACGAGATAGAGGGCGTGATATTAAATTCAGACAAAGTGCGTTCATCCATTGCGAGGCATTTGGGGATTGACACTGCCGGTCTGCCTCAACCCGACCATTATACTGAAGGTGTAGTCCAAGTTATGATGGATGCCGTGAGCGGCTGCAGCAAGCCACTCACAGAAAACAGGCTGTTCAATTGGCACGCCGCCTTGTTCCCCACCGGACGGAGCGGCATTTACCCGATTAAAGTCGGCGCATATCGCACAGGCAGCGAACCGATGCAGATAGTTTCCGGAGCGATGGGCAAGGAGAAAGTGCATTACGAGGCGCCGCCGTCGGATGCCGTTCCATGTATGATGAACGAATTTTTGACATGGATAAATTCTGACAATACCGGAATTGACCCTGTTATGAAAGCCGCAGTGGCGCATCTGTGGTTTGTCGCAATCCATCCTTTTGACGATGGTAACGGTCGTTTGACACGAACTGTTACTGATATGCTGCTTGCAAAGGCAGATGGATTCCCTTTGCGGTTTTACAGTATGTCGGCAGAGATACTGCGTGAGAAGAAGTCCTATTATGATATATTGGAACATACTACTACCGGGACGACAGACATTACAGAATGGCTTGAATGGTTCCTTGATACGATGAAAAGTGCCATTCTCAGGGCAGAGAAAACATTGGAGAGAGTCGTGTGCAAATCATCTTTCTGGCAGCGGCACCGTGAAATACCGATGAACGAGAGACAAGTCAAAGTGGTCAATATGCTCTGGGACGGATTTACCGGCAAACTCACATCGTCCAAATGGGCGAAAATAACCAAGACCTCGCAAGCCACTGCCCTTAGGGACATAACAGACCTTATCAGCAAAGGTGTACTGGTAGCGGCAGCCGATGGCGGACGCAGTGCCAACTATCTGCTGAAAGACGACACCGGGCAGACTTGAGACAGTCGGAGTGACCGCCTATCCGTACAAAGTAGTTGTCTCCCCGAAAGGAAAAGTCATAAAATGTTTCAAGGGTGAGACAGCGGAATTTTACGAAATGCTCGACGAATTGTTGAAGTAGTACTGGAAATCAGTTTTATATGCGAATGGTAATAGAATGAAAGAAGTAAATCCGAAAGAAACGACCCGTGCATACGCATTCGAGATGTGGATGGACGCTCCCATGCCAATGGTCACGTTCTTCAAGACACTCGATGTCACCCGGCTCACCAGGCTCAGCAGACGCAGCGGCCTGAAGTTCAACATGCTGATGTGCTGGTGCATCGGACGTGCAGCAAGCAGCATCAAGGAGTTCCATATGCTTCCTGTCGGGCGGAAACTCATACAGTACGACAACATCGCCGTAAACACGATTGTAGCCAATCGGGAGGGTGAGGTCAGTTCCTGCGATGTCCCTTTCTCCGATAATTTGCAGCAGTTCAATGCCGATTATTTAAGATTGACGAAGCAAGTTGCCGAAAACTGCCGGAATCATGACCTGACGGACAGTATGGTGATAGGCACTTCTGCCCTTGCACAATACGAGATAGACGGGGCGGTAGGCATGTACAGCGGTGTGTTCAACAATCCGTTCCTGATTTGGGGCAAATACAAGCGGCGTTTGTGGAAACGGACGCTCACCGTCTCATTCCAGTTCCACCATACGCAGATGGACGGCGCACATGCTGCCCGCTTTTTGGAAAACCTGCAGAAAGAAATCAGGGAACTCTATAAAACATTTACCGATGAACAATGAAATCATATCACTTCATTCCCATCCCGAATGGCGCCTCCCAGCCGCACGGTGGTTCCAGGAGAAATGGGGAATACCCCTGGAGGAATACCTGACAAGCATTGACGAGTGCATTGAGGGAAGGGCGGCTGTCCCGCAATGGTATATTATGACAGATGGAGGACGGATCATAGCCGGAGCCGGTGTGATAGCGAATGACTTCCACGACCGCAAGGACCTGACACCGAATGTCTGCGCCCTGTACGTCGAGCTGGAACTGCGCTGTCGCGGCATTGCCGGGCAACTCTTGGCACATATCTGCAAGGATATGGCGGCGAAAGGCATCGGCACGCTCTATCTCATCACGGAACACACCTCGTTCTACGAACGATACGGCTGGGAATACCTGTGCATGGTGCAGGGCGACGACGGGGAACAGATGCGGATGTATATATCACAGCACGTCCGTTCTTCGATGAGCACTGATAAAGGACGGTGAAGGAGCAGAAAGCGAAGCAAACAGGCTTTACCTGACAGATAACAGAATGGAGAAAGAATTGAACTACTGAAATATAAGCATTATGAAACCGATACGAGTCTGCCAGAGCTGCGGTCTACCTATGTCCGGAGAATATATGTTCGGCACTCACGGAGACGGGCACCCGTGTTCAGAATATTGCAGGAATTGCTTTCAAAAAGGATTTTTCACAGCAGCTTCGCTTGATGAACAGCAGAAGGCAATTGCCGTCTCCGGACGAAAAGGACATGCCGACCTCAGTAACTTGAAGCGCTGGATGCCTGCTGTACAACAGGCGGCATGGATACTCGACCGGTGCGGATATGTCACACTTTCGACAATCGACGGAAACGGGTTCCCCCGTCCTGTGGCCATAGATGTGCTGCGACATGACGGAATAGCAACACTATGGATGACGACCTCGTTGTCTTCGGGAAAAGTGAAACATTTGAGAAAGGAGCCAAAAGCCGGAATCTGCTATGTCCATGAAGCTGACAGCGTGACCTTGACAGGAACGGCTGAAATCATTGCTGATATGGAAACCCGCCATGCTTTCTGGAAAGACTTTATGAAGCATTATTTTCCGGAAGGTCCGGACTACTGTATTCTTTGCTTTCATTCCGAAGAAGCCACTTTCTGGATAGACCGGGAATTCAAGCACATCGTATTATAAATGACAGATATGAAAGACGGAATAATTCTATTTTTGAAGGAAAACATCATTGGCAGGAACTTGT
>JADILZ010000037.1 GCA_017695065.1 Candidatus Cryptobacteroides excrementipullorum | reverse complement strand
GGGGTTTAGACAGACAGGATTTCTGTAGCAGGGCCCTTCAGGGCCGCACCGAAGCGTCAGCGAGGTTTCCGTCAGGGAAACCGAGGCAGTGAAGGTGCCGGCGCAGCGAAGCGGAGCCGCATGCCCCGCCGGGGCTGTCACCGTCAGGTGACTGGGGGTGGACTGACAGGATTTCTGGAAGAAATCCTTAACGTCAGTGTGACGGATTCCGGTCATAAATGATAAAATATTGATTTTTAATATAATATTGTTAAATATAATTTCGTCGAACTGACGTTACTGTAGAATGGACACGAGAACAAAGATGACATACCCTGTGGTGGGAATGAGCTGTGCATCCTGTGCCGCACGGGTGGACAGAGTCCTGAATGCGCATGAAGGTGTCATAAGGGCCGATGTCAATTATGCCGCCGCGACTGTACAGGTGGAGTTTGACCCGCGGACATGCTCTGCGGAGTCCTTGCGCAAGGCTGTCAGGGATGCGGGATATGACCTGGTCTTGCCGGAACAGCCCTGTCAAGGGGAAGCGTCAGGGACAGGGGGACAAGCCGCCATGCAGGAAGATCTTCCAGGCCAGGAAGAGTCCTTGTATGAAGAGGCGGAAAGAATCCACGAAAGGAATTACCGTTCTCTCAGGCGCAAGACTGTGGCAGCGGCGGCCCTTGCCGTTCCCATCATGGTCCTGAGCATGGCCTTCATGGACATATGGTGGATGAAGTATCTTCTGTGCGCGCTTTCAGCCCCTGTAGTGTTCTGGCTCGGCGGAGGTTTCTTCAGGAGTGCCTGGAGACAGCTCAGGCATGGAACTGCCAACATGGATACACTCGTTGCCGGGAGTACCGGCATAGCATGGCTTTTCAGCGTGTTCAACATGCTTTTCCCACAGTTCTGGCTTTCACGCGGCATCACACCGCATGTATATTTCGAGTCCTCATCCATGATCATTGCATTCATCCTCCTGGGGCGCCTGCTTGAAGACAGGGCGAAACGCGACACGACATCCGCAATCCGCTCCCTCGCCGGACTCCGTCCCAAGACCGTGACGCTCGTGACTCCGGAAGGGGAAAAGACGGCCGGCATCTCTGATGTCAGGCCGGGGGACATACTGGCCGTGAAGCCCGGAGAAAAGGTGGCTGCAGACGGCACTGTCCTGTCCGGTGATTCATACGTGGACGAAAGCATGATGAGCGGCGAGCCTGTCCCGGTGGCCAAAAAGCCGGGTGACAAGGTTTATGCAGGGACGGTGAACCAGAGAGGCTCGTTCCGTATGGCTGCTGACAAGGTGGGGACTGACACCGTACTTTCGCATATAATACACATGGTGCAGGACGCCCAGGGTACAAAGGCCCCTGTCCAGAAGCTTGTTGACAGGATTGCCGCCGTTTTCGTCCCTGTCATCATGGCCATATCCGTGGTAACCTTCCTGGGATGGGCGCTTTTCGCGCCGGAAAACGGGTTTACCCGCGGGCTGCTGTCGATGGTGACAGTCCTTATAATCGCCTGCCCGTGCGCTCTCGGTCTTGCCACACCTACAGCCATCATGGTAGGTATTGGCAAGGGAGCCGGGAACGGGATTCTCATAAAGGATGCGGAAAGCCTGGAAACCGCCAGGAAAATCGACACTGTCGTACTGGACAAGACAGGGACACTTACAGAGGGCCGTCCTCGTGTGACAGGCTGCATATGGGCCGATTCCGGGAGACAGGCCGTAAAATCAGAGATATTCCTTTCTCTCGAGAGACAATCGGAGCATCCTCTTTCAACAGCTGTCGTGGAGTACCTTTCGGGCAGGGAAGCCAAGCCGGGAGACACCGGGACATGTGCGGCTGCATATGGGGAAACCTGCATGGCTACACCTCCCGCATTGCAGGTCTCTTCTTTCGAGGCCATCCCGGGATACGGAATCAGGGGTGAGGCTGACGGTACGGTATATTTCGCCGGCAACAGGGCCATGTTCTCCTCATCAGGAGCAAAAGCGGAACCAGCCATGGAAAAGGCTGCCTCCGTTTGGGAGAAGGAGGGACGGACTGTCATCTGGTTTGCGGACAGCAGGGAAGTCCATGCGGTGGTGGCAGTAGAAGACAGGTTGAAAGACACTTCGGCGGAAGCCGTATCCGTATTGAAGGAGATGGGCGTGGATGTCATTATGTTGACCGGGGACAA
Organism: Candidatus Cryptobacteroides excrementipullorum; assembly: GCA_017695065.1. GTDB lineage: Bacteria > Bacteroidota > Bacteroidia > Bacteroidales > UBA932 > Cryptobacteroides > Cryptobacteroides excrementipullorum. Next base: position 11,835 of record JADILZ010000037.1, on the reverse strand, counting down.
CGAAGGTGCCGCCGCAGCTGTAGCCGGAAAAGCCGGCATCACCTCATACAAGGCCGGGGTCATGCCGGAAGGCAAGATCAGCTTCGTCAGAATGCTCCAGAGCCGCGGACACAAGGTGGCGATGGCGGGAGACGGCATAAATGACAGTGCCGCACTTGCCCAGGCTGACCTGAGTGTCGCCATGGGCCAGGGGAGTGACATTGCCATGGATGCAGCTATGGTGACAGTCTTGTCATCCGACCTTATGAAAATACCTCAGACAATACGGCTTTCGGAAATGACAGTGAAGACAATCCGCGAAAACCTTTTCTGGGCTTTCCTGTACAACATGATAGCCGTCCCGGTCGCCGCGGGCATACTCTATCCGGTGAACGGGTTCCTGCTGGATCCGATGATCGGAGGGGCGGCGATGGCCCTGAGCAGCGTCAGTGTCGTAACCAACAGCCTCAGGCTCCGTTACAAGCGGATGGACAACGGAAAGACGGCACGCAAGGCATCGGGAAAGTCCGGTAAGGAAGAGGCACTTGAAGATATGGACCATATCAAAACCAATACAATGAAAAAGTACAAAGTAGAAGGCATGATGTGCGGACATTGCCGCATGCATGTGGAAAAAGCATTAAACAGTATCGCCGGAGTAAAAGCCTCTGTGTCTCTTGAACCTCCTGTAGCCGAGGTGGAATTCACGGACGGGAAAGAGCTCCCTCTGAGAGACCTCCAGAAGGTTGTGTCCGACATGGCGGGCGAATACACACTGTATGAGCTGTAGTCGGGAGCTTCTTCCTGTCTGGCCTTTTTGGACCTTTTTGGACGTACGAAATTATTTTGTAAGTGACAGAAATTTCTTTATCTTTAAAACTTACAATGTAATTATAATAGCTATGGAAAAGGCCTTTCGTATTTTTACAGTCATAACTGTATCAGTTATGACTCTTTTTTTGTTTCGTGCGAAGCGGATGAGACACTATCTTCAGAGAAGATGAATGATGAGTGTATAATTGACAACTCTTTAAATGATTTGAAAATCCCCAAAGAAGCAGTCGCTCTTACATTGAAAGATGCTGAAAATGTGGCTTTAATGTATTTAAAAAAGCAGTCAGAGACAAAATCCTTTTCTTTGATCCGTAACATTATTACTGTAAGAGGGAAGGATGGTACACCTGCTGTCTATGCAGTCAATTTTAATGATGGATATATCTTAGTTTCTGCTACTAAAGAATATTATCCTATTCTAGCGGAAGTACCGCATGGTACCTTTTCAGAGAATGATAGCAGCACTGGAGAAGATGTGCTAATGATTGGATATTTGAACACTATTTCTAATGTTAAGAGTGAAAATATTGACAAGAAGCTACTTCGTACATTATGGTCGCCTTTTGAATCAAATTCAGGGCATTCTGAAGCAGTGTCATATCTAGCCAATTCTGATGAGATTTATAAGAATGTATTAGATAAATGGTTGATGCAGTGGTATGATGAAGGGCGAAATGCTTACTATTTGTTTCAAAAACCAGAAAATATGCCGGATGATGTATATGATAGTTTCTGTCAATTAGCTGAATCTATGACGATTAATGGATATGACTATATGCAGTGCTTTATGATAACAGAATTTGTGAATGATAATAACTATTCCAGCATAAGCGGGCCGTTTATACGGACTGAATGGAAACAGAAAGAGCCGTTTAATAGTGCTGACCCTGAGCGAAGACCGTTGGGTTGCACTACAATTGCGGCGGGACAAATTATGCGTTATTTCGAGCATCCAGATGATTATTTATGGGATGAAATGCCAAACAACACGTCTAATTCAACACTGTCAAACTTCTTATTTGAATTGAGGCAAAAGATCAACGTAAATGATGGAGGAGGTGCCAGTATTAATGATGTAAGAAGAACCTTGAGAGATTATGGATACAGTTGTGAAATACAAAATCATAATCAATCTGATGTTGTGAGTTCTCTTTCAAATAACAGACCAGTTTATATGAGAGGTAACAATGCTGAAAATGACGGACATGCTTGGGTTTGCGATGGAACTCGTACTTCTATGCCTTATGTCGAATATGAACTTTTTGTTTTGACCGGTAATGGAGAATACCTTGATTTTATGGAGGTTGATTCACGTAGGGAATACGCAGGATTTTTGACAACATACCATATGAATTGGGGACAGTATGGTGCTTTTGATGGGTGGTATGTTGATAATTATACGGATTATAGTCAAGATAGAAAAGATATAATCATCAAAGGGTATTGAGAACTGTTTTGAATTTTTCCGAAAATTCTTTTATAGACATTTCCGGCGTGATTTTCCTGAATTCTGTCAGTCAGATGCTTTGTTTTATCCTTTTCAATAATTCAGGTAGATTCTCATCGGAAAATCTTATATAAAATTTATGCCATTAAATTTCAAAACAGTTTCTGAGTTAACTTAAATTTTGAATGTAGTATGAATAATACAATTAAATTGACATTATTGCTGATATTGATGTGTTCATGCCAAAAAATCCAGAATGACGGAGGTCTTTTAAGCAGAGATGTTTACATTCTGGAAAACGGGAAGCTGGTAGATGCTCAGAATTATGAGAAGACTATACCCCAAGAAGGCGGTATATTTAACATTGAATTTGTTACCTTCGGTATCACTAATATAGAAAATAAGAAAAGAGCAGACGGAATAGTAATGACAACTGATGTATCGCCTGTCCCGGATGAAGATGACCTTTACGATATTGTGGATGAGGATACAGAATGGCCTAGAAAACGGTACTGTCAGACAGTTACTGTTGCTGCTGAACCTAACGGCGGCAAAGAGAGAATAGCCGTATACACAGTAATTTCCAGTGCTTGGGATGGTTATTTCGCGGATATTACTGTAAAACAGCTGGCACTTGAACAGTAATGTCAATACTCTCAAAGTTAGTGAATTAAATCCGACAGATGCTGACTCTGAGACAATTCTGGGCCTCCCTTGTATGGCTTCACACATATTCGCTGACTCTGCCACGCATTAAAACGGCTCCGGAATTTTTGTTTTTGACCTGTATTTCTTAACTTTGAGTGTTTTCGGCTTTTCGCCGGAGACGGCACATATTGATAACGTGTAACTATTTAACCGGAGTTCTTTTATGACAGGTCTATTTTATCTGGTGCCGGTCGCAGCAGTGATCGCCCTGGGATTTGCATGGCTGTTCTTCCATCAGATGATGAAACAGAGTGAAGGATCGGCCACAATGAAGGAAATCGCGCTTTATGTCAGGAAAGGTGCGATGGCATATCTGAAACAGCAGTACAAGGTCGTTACCATCGTCTTTGTCATCCTGGCGGTCTTCTTCGCCATTCTGGCATACGGTTTCGGGGTGCAGAACCCCTGGGTCCCGTTCGCATTCCTCACAGGAGGATTCTTTTCCGGACTTGCCGGCTTTGTCGGCATGAAGACAGCCACTTATGCTTCTTCACGGACTGCCAATGCGGCGATGGAGTCCCTGAATTCCGGTCTGAAGCTCGCTTTCCGCTCAGGAGCCGTGATGGGGCTTACCGTAGTGGGGCTCGGGCTTCTGGACATCTCGGTATGGTATCTTGTCCTCGACCATTTCATTGACGCCACAGGGCCGCAGAAGCTGGTGGTCATCACCACCACGATGCTGACATTCGGAATGGGAGCATCCACCCAGGCGCTGTTCGCCCGTGTGGGAGGAGGAATCTATACCAAGGCGGCTGATGTAGGGGCGGACCTTGTAGGAAAGGTGGAGGCCGGCATCCCGGAAGACGATCCCCGTAATCCTGCCACGATAGCGGACAATGTCGGGGACAATGTCGGTGATGTCGCCGGTATGGGAGCAGACCTTTACGAGTCTTACTGCGGCTCCATCCTTGCGACCACGGCCCTCGGGGCATCTGCATTCTACGGCTTCGGGGAGGACCTCCAGCTCAAGGCTGTGTTTGCCCCTATGATAATAGCTGCCGTGGGCGTGATTCTTTCAGTGATAGGCATATATACTGTACGCACCAGGGAAGGTGCCGGCATGAGCCAGCTGCTCAAGTCCCTGGGATTCGGCACCAACCTGAGCGCCGCACTCATCGCGGTGGCCACTTTCGGGGTACTCTATCTGCTTGACCTTCCGAACTGGATAGGACTCTCCTTCTCAGTCATCATCGGGCTTCTTGCAGGGGTGATCATCGGGCAGTCCACCGAGTACTACACCTCACATTCGTACCGGCCTACGCAGAAACTGGCCGAAAGCTCCAAGACAGGTCCGGCAACGGTGATAATCTCCGGAATCGGGCTCGGAATGATCTCCACCGCGATTCCGGTCATAACCATAGCTGTGGCCATCCTCCTTTCTTACCTGAGCGCCATCCATTTCGACATGGCGAACATGCTCTCGGCAGAGAACCTCAGCCTCGGTCTCTACGGAATCGGAATCGCCTCAGTCGGGATGCTCTCCACACTGGGGATAACCCTTGCCACTGATGCCTACGGCCCGATTGCTGACAATGCCGGCGGAAACGCCCAGATGAGCGAACTCGACCCGGAGGTGCGCCGCCGTACTGACATTCTGGACGCTCTCGGGAACACGACTGCGGCTACAGGGAAAGGTTTCGCCATAGGCTCGGCGGCCCTTACGGCCCTTGCCCTGCTGGCTTCATACATAGAGGAGATAAAGATCGGGCTCGAGCATATCGGACAGACTGTCATCGATGTGGCCGGAGAGGCTGTGGAGGTAGCCGAGGCTACGATCCCGGACCTTATGGCTTACTATGATGTGAACCTCATGAACCCGACAGTGCTCGTGGGAGTGTTCATCGGAGCCATGATGTCGTTCCTGTTCTGCGGGCTCACTATGAACGCAGTGGGCCGCGCCGCCCAGAAGATGGTTGCTGAGGTTCGCCGCCAGTTCCGCGAAATCAAGGGTATCCTCACCCGCGAGGCGGTACCTGACTATGCACGTTGTGTGGAGATTTCCACCAAAGGGGCCCAGCGTGAGATGCTCTTGCCTTCTCTCATTGCCATCATAGTCCCTGTCGTGGTCGGACTGGTGCTCGGTGTGGCAGGTGTCATGGGGCTGCTGATAGGCGGCCTCGGATCCGGTTTCGTCCTGGCGATTTTCATGGCCAATTCCGGCGGGGCGTGGGACAATGCCAAGAAATATGTCGAGGAAGGCAACCTCGGGGGCAAGAATTCCGAGTGCCATAAGGCGACAGTTGTCGGGGATACTGTCGGAGACCCGTTCAAGGACACTTCCGGTCCTTCACTGAACATCCTCATCAAGCTGATGAGCATGGTGTCGATTGTGATGGCGGGGCTTACCGTCTGGATTCACTGATTCTACAGCCTTATGCACCGGTGCGGTTATGGGTCGTGCCGGTGACATATTGTCGCATATTGTATGGGCACGGATAGTTTTTTAAAATTAAATGGAACGCTAAATAAAAGATATTGCTAAATTTGTGAATTGTACTAAATTTTTAATATATGAAACATTTTTCTTTGCCAAAGGATGGCGGGCTGATTGAAGAAGGCCTGCCGAAAGATATTCTCCACAGCTACGAGAAGATTCCTGCAGAGATATTCGAAGATCCGGAAGCCGCCAGCACTTCGATTGCGGAAATCATCGTATCGTCCATCAGGGAACATTCGGGGAGCATTTTCAGGCTGGGCCTTACCACCGGGGCCACTCCTCTGTCCCTCTACAGGGAGCTTGTCCGGCTGTACAATGAGGGGAAGGTGTCCTTCGCTGATGTGGAAGTATTCAGCATAGACGAGTACTATCCTTCTGCAAATGCAGGCAGCCAGAGCCGCAACCGCAGGCTGCACGACGAGTTCCTCAACCTTGTGGATGTGAAGAAGGAGAATGTCCACATTCCTGACGGTAAAGGTCATGAGGACAATATCACCGAATACTGCTCCGACTTTGACAAGGCTGCCACGGGGCTCGACCTCCTGGTGATGGGTGTAGGCGAACAGGGCCAGGTGGGCTTCAACGAGGCAGGTTCCCTGGACAAGAGCCGCACACGCGTCGTACAGCTGTCATACAAGTCGAGGAAGGCTCAGGCACGCAATTTCAACGGGGACATGGCCATCACTCCGAAAGCTGCCGTCACGATGGGAATATCCACAATGCTCAGCGCCAGGCGTATCATCCTCATGGCATGGGGAGAAGACAAGGCGAATGCAGTGCATGACATAGTGGAAGGCCCTGTTAATCCGGCATGTCCTGCATCATGGCTCCAGCTGCACAGCAACATCAGCATATACGTTGACGAGAACTCCGGAAGCCTTCTTTCCAGAGTTGTCGCCCCGTGGCTTGTCGGCCCTTGCGAGTGGACTCCGAAGTTCGTGAGAAAAGCTGTGGTATGGCTCTGCGAGACGGTCCACAAGCCTATCCTGAAGCTCCAGCACCAGGACTATATCGAAAATTCACTCGGTGAACTTCTCGAGAAGAAAGGCCCGTATGACAAGATAAACATAGACGTGTTCAACGACCTCCAGCACACCATCACCGGATGGCCAGGCGGAAAGCCGAATGCGGACGACAGTACAAGGCCGGTGCCTTCAACCCCGTTCCCTAAGAGGGTGGTGATATTCTCTCCTCATCCTGATGATGACGTCATCTCTATGGGCGGTACCTTCATACGCCTGGTGGAGAACGGACATGATGTGCATGTGGCATACGAGACTTCCGGGAATGTGGCTGTGCATGACGATGTAGTGCTTCAGCATATGGATACGGCTCATGAGCTGGGATTTGCCGACAAGTTCGACGAAGTGAAGGCCATAGTCGCTTCCAAGAAGCCGGGAGAGCCTGAGCCGAGACCGCTTCTCGATATCAAGGCAGCCATCCGCCGTGCCGAGGCAAGGGCTGCGGTCCGTTCTTTCGGGCTCAACGAGAACACCAACGCACACTTCCTCAACCTTCCTTTCTACGAGACAGGAGGCATCAAGAAAGGTGTCCGTACACAGAAGGATGTGGATATCATCATCGACCTTCTCCAGAAAGTCAGACCTCATCAGATATATCTCGCAGGAGATCTTGCGGATCCTCACGGAACGCACAGGGTTTGTACCGAAGCCGTGCTTGAGGCCATCGGGCAGCTCAAGGGAGAGGAATGGATGAAGGAGTGCCACGTATGGCTCTACAGGGGCGCCTGGATGGAGTGGGAGCTCGGCAGGGTTGACATGGCAGTCCCGCTTAGCCCGGACGAGCTGATCAAGAAACGCCATGCCATCTACCGTCATGTATCCCAGAAGGATATCGTACCGTTCCCGGGAGATGATCCGAGGGAATTCTGGCAGAGGGCCGAGGACCGCACACAGAACACCGCACGTCTTTACAACGAGCTGGGTATGGCCGAGTACCAGGCCATCGAGGTGTTCGTGAAACTGTTCTGATCACTCTAACCCTAATTATATATTTGGGCCGGTCCGGGACTATTCCCGGGCCGGTTCGTTATATAGGCACAGGTGCCGTTCCTTTTTATAAAACGGTTCAGAAAAGCTTTGCCAGGTCTGCCTGGAGGAAATCCTCGATGCTCACTCCTCCGGAGCCTACGACAAAGGCCAGTTGAGGATTGAACATTTTCTGGAATGCAGGCAGCCCTGCATTCATTGTGCTGTGTCCGCTTTTAACTTCAATGGCGATTGTCTTGCTGTCTTTTTCCAGAACGAAGTCCACTTCATCTGCCTTGTCTCTCCAGTAATAGAGTCTGTATCCGATTTCATCTGCATTACCCGCGAGCCATGCTCCGGTCGCGGATTCGATACAGCGTCCCCAGTGTCTGGAGTCTGTGAATGATTCCTTGAAGCCCTTTCCTGAATAGATACTTGAAAGAGCGGAATTGTAGACCTGGTATTTTGGTATCGAACTGTATTTCCTTGCCTGGTCCTTTGCGTATTTGTGCAGTGTGGTGAGCAGTCCGCATTCATCGAGTACATTCAGGTAGGAGGCGAGCGTCGTCACATTGCCGGCATCCTGGAGCTGTCCGAGCATCTTATTGAGCGACAGCAGTTCTCCGGAATAACTGCACCCGAGCTCGAACAGTTGTCGCAGCAGTGCCGGTTTGTAGATGACGGTAGTCATCAGCACATCTTTGCTGATCGAGGGTTCGATAATCGAGTCTTTTATATACGACCTCCATCTGGATTCATCGCTGATAAGGCCTGCCGAACCTGGATATCCTCCGAAATATACGTATTGTTTCAGGTCCCATCCGAAGGCTTCTTTCATTTCCCTGTATGACCAGTGTCCCATCCTGATCAGTTCAAAACGTCCTGCCAGAGATTCTGTCAATCTTTTTTTCAGGAGTCACCGATATCCTGGAATTCAGTATTCCGAACTGATGTCTTTTATACATTATGGCTGAAATTTTAAGCTAAAATACATAAATTCTCAAATCTTCGCCACGAAATTCTCAATTTGTGTCATCGAAATTCTCAAATCTCCGCCGAAAAATTCTCAAAAGTCATGGAAGTGTTACAAATGCACCGCTTCCATGGCTGCTGTCAGGAATCAACTATTATTCAATATGCTGGTAATACAGTACATTGGCCTTTCCGGTATCCATCCCGAAAAGGACGCCGCGCTCTTCGTCAACTGCGAACAGGTCGATGTGACGGTCTGGCACATAACGTTTTTTCAGCTTCCCCGACCAGTCCCAGACCTGGATTTCAGGCAGGCCTGTATTAAGCGACTGCCTGCCGGAGTTGCGGCATAAAGCATATATGTGTTTTTCTGTGGCGCATGGATAAGATGCGTAAGCAAAATGCTGCTTCTCTGGGTCAGACGAATAAGCCGGGAATTCCTCGGGAAAGCGGACATCCACATCATGCAGAAGGTTCCCGTCTGCGTCATAGATTCTGAATTTCCTGAAATATACATAGAAAGACGCGAACAGTTCTCCATCCGGATGTGCTGTCATGTTTTTCATGTATGTAAAAGGAAGGGGCTGCTCTGTATCTCCGGTCCAGTCCGGATACTCCGAGACAAACCGGGGACTTTCAGAATCCGGAGAATAGACGATATACTCCGACTCGGTATTCACGACATTGGCGGAGATGAACTTGTCGCCCACAAAGATCCCGTTCTGAGGGTGACCGAAAGTAGTAGAGGATGTCGTCTGTACATCAATCCCTCCTTTAAGGCGGACTTTCTTGACTTTTCCTCCTGCATCCATACAGATGAATCCGTCATCTGCAGGTTTCAGACTCTGGACATCGACTCCTGTAAACTCGCCGGGTCCGCGCCCTTTTCTGCCTATGACAGTGCAGTTCCCCCCGTCGGACAGATCCACAAGGACAAATGTGTCATCCACCTTCCGCTGGTATATTACCACATCCCCGCATGAAGCTATCATCCTGGTAGGCATGAGGAGCTCATAGGGCAGATGCAATTCCTGCAGTTTTAAAGTATCTGCCATATCGTCTGTGCGGACAATATGAGTCCTGTCCCCTGAACAGCCCGGCAAAACAAGCAGGGTGACAGCTGCCAGAATAAAATACCGTTTCATAATCATGAATTAAGTATGAATTAACAGAATTAACAAAATTAAAAAATATCCAGTATAGCAGATATATGCTGAAAAATTCTTCCAAAGTTTTTTGTGGTAACTCCGGATTGAGCAGTTATTGCTATATTTACCGTGCAATAAACCAAATTCGATATGACGAACAGACAGTTGGACATGGAAAATATCGACAGGGTGGACAATCTGGTTTACACTCCCCTGGAGAAGCGGTATCTCAAGGCCAGGATCGCCGGGACAGTACTGGCCTATGCCGGACTGATGGTCCTGCCGCTTTTTATCCTGCTGGCGGAAGATCTCAAAGGTCGGTGGACAATCATTGCCTGCGCCGAATCCCTGCTGGCGCTCACAGCCCTCATCAACCTGATGCTTATACCCAAGGCCTGCGCTTTCATGGGATTCGCCCTCCGTGAGCATGACATCACCTGGCGTACCGGGATTATTTTCCCGTCAGTCACGACGATTCCTTTCTGCAAGATACAGCAGGTAAGTATAAGACAGAATCCTGTTTCACGCCTTTTCGGACTTTATTCTGTACATATCGTGAACGGTGCGCAGATGATGGCGGATACTGTCATCCCCGGACTGGCCCGGGAGAAGGCGGACGAGGTGAAGGAACTTCTGATAGAAAGGGCGAAGTATGAAAGCAGGTGACTTCTCCGTTCCCCGGCGGATGAGCGGAAGTGCCTATGTGGTGCTCCTGGCCAAGGCTCTGCGGCAGTATGCGGGAGTGTTCATCATATTCGTCATTATCAAGGTTTTCGACTCTGACAGGCAGCATCCGTTCATGGAGGCGGTCGGGATAATGGCCGTCATTGCTGCCTGCTTCATTGCCCTGGCGGCTGTCTCGGCCTTTTTCAGTTATTATTTCAAGAAATATTACATAGAGGACGGCAGGCTGGTGTTCATCCACGGGCTGTTCAGCAAAGAGACGACAAGCATACCACTGGACAGGGTGCAGTCTCTGCGTACCAGGCAGGGGCTGGTCTACCGTATTCTGGAAATGCGCGGTGTCCTGTTCGATACGCTCGCGTCTGAATCCTCGGAAATCGAGCTGATCCTGGATGAGAGGGACTGGAACGCCCTTCTGTGCAGGGTCGAGACTCAGGAGCGGCCGCACGGGGACGAAGGGACGGAGGCGGAAGAGACGGATGACGGTGAGGAGGCCGGCGGAATTTCCGCAAGGATAAGTTTCAGCAATCTGAATCTGGTCAAGGGGGCCCTGTGCCAGAACCACCTTCAGGGCGCTGCCGTGCTCTTCGCGGCACTGGCGGCTGTCTTCAACGCGGTCTCGACAATGGGGGACTATGCCGTGGAGCATGTCATAGGCTATGTGGGCACTCATGCAGGCCCTATGTCATCCAGCCCATCCTTCTGGATAGCGGTCGCTGTCGTCCTTTATCTCGTCATAATGCTGATGTGGATAGGCAAGGTCTTCCTGAGATATTACGACATGGAAGTGAGGATGGGGCGCGGGCTGCTGGTCTTCGAGAGCGGACTTCTTGCCCGCACAAGCAACCGTTTCAGGCATGACAAGGTATGTACGGTCTGTGTGAAGCGGAATTTCCTGGAAAAAAGGATGAACGGTAGTACGGTAATGCTGAGACAGGCACTGAACGCCAGCGACGAGAAAAACGGCACGGACGTGAAGATCTACGGCTCTGATTCCGCAGCGGATTTCCTGGGATGGTGGCTTGGAAAGGATTACGGGGCTTCTCCTGAGATTGCTTCCGCGCGGTCCGGGTATGGTCTGATGGTCCATGTCGCATGGCCGGGACTGCTGCTGGCTCTTGCGGTCTCGGCTGTACTGGCCTGGTGCAGTCTCTACGCATGGATCGCGCTGCCGGCAGTTTATATGCTGATACCGCTGTCCAGGGGCTTCCTGGCCGTCCGCCGCAGCCGGGTGACGTTGAAAGAGGATTACGTGGCGGTAAGTGACGGCAAGTTCGCGGATAACTGCAACTACATCAAGTACAGCAACGTCGAAGTAGTCCGTCTGGTATCCACACCTTTCACTCCGTACTTCCGCCGTGTCAAGCTCATCCTCTCTACCAACGGGTCAACATTTACCGTGCGGAGTCTCCGGGAGCAGGAGGCTGTCGATATATACGAGCTTCTGCTCGACAAATGCAGCTCCGGCCGGACAGGAGGTCAGTAGGGGATAATCATTATTTTTACGTGAATTCGATGAATTTAATTCATTAAATTACATCGAATTACCTATTAAGGAGCAGGCCTGTGGGCATGCGACAGGGCCCCCGGCGAGGGGGCGGATGGGGGTGGCGCCCCTTAACAAGGGGCTGTCACGAA
>JADILZ010000036.1 GCA_017695065.1 Candidatus Cryptobacteroides excrementipullorum | reverse complement strand
TGTAATAGTCAAGACTTGTTCTGACAATGCATGTACTATCGGACAAAAAAAGTGTCCGATGTTTGTGGCGAAGATACGCAACTATTTCCACTCTCACAACCAGCTGCTGCAATAACCTGCTCATCCGGTAGTATTTTTCCTGCGTCCTGCAATTGGTATCTCCTCGCCACCTCAATTCCTTCAAGGAAAGTCTGCATGGGAGTCTTCCCGAAACAGTATTTTCCAGAGTGCGTTCTTTGAGTGTTATAAGAGTTCATCCAGATGTCAAGATCTGCCTGCAGTTGTTCTATCGAGGCATATATCTTCTTTCTGAAAGCAATGGCATAGAACTCGTTCTGCACAGTCCTGTTGAATCTCTCACAGATACCGTTAGTCTGCGGACTCTTGGCTTTGATTTTAGAGTGGTCGATGTCCTCAATGGCCAGATACAGTTCGTATTCATGCGTTTCCCTGTTGCCGCAATATTCCGTTCCACGGTCAGTGAGCATCCTCATCAGCTTCAAGTCGTGCTGCTCGAAGAACGGGACGACCCTGTCATTGAGCATGTCTGCTGCTACAAGCGCGTTCTTCCTGTCATAGAGTTTGGCAAAGCCAATCTTGGAATAAGTGTCGATGACCGTCTGTTGGTAGATATGTCCCACTCCTTTGATGTATCCTACATAATAGGTATCCTGCGCCACAAGGAAACCGGGATAATATGTTTCTATTTCTCCGTGCGCCTGCTTCTCCGCCTTTGCCTTCTCAAGCGCCGCAACCTGGTTCTCATCAAGTATGATGCCTTCCTGCTCCACCTTGGTGGAGAGGGCTTTCAGGCGTTTCTGAAAAGTTTCCATGTCATGCCTGAGCCAGATGGAGCGCACGCCCCCGGGAGAGACAAGAATTCCTTTCTTACGCAGTTCGTTGGATACACGCACCTGACCCAACGCGGGATTGTCTATAGCCATCTGCACAACCGCCTGTTCTATATGCTCTTCCACACGGTTCTTTAGTATAGGCTTCTTCCTTGAAATTTCCTGCAAGGCCAGTTCGCCGCCTTGTTCGTACAACTCTTTGAAACGATAAAAACTGTCACGGCTATAGCCCATAATCTTGCAGGCACGTGACACGTTACCCAACTGCTGGGACAATTCAAGCAGCCCCAACTTGTTCTTAATGACTTTTTCTGATGTGGTCATAACTTAATCTGTTTGTTATTACAAAATTATTCTTTTTATTTGAAATTGTCAGATTAAGTCTTGACTAATTCAGATAAGCGATCCATTTTTCAGTGATGGTCTTGTCGCCTGTGTCGTTGGCGGCTCCTTCTTCCCGGCCTACCTTTAAGAAAGGCAGGTCTGTTCCTGTTCCGCTTCCTTCCACAAGATGCAACGATCCGGCATAGTCATCTGTCCAGACTCCGTTATGGTCATAATCGTCTTCCGAATCAGCGACCGGCGCACAATAGCCCGTCTTGTTGTAACGGTTCATCCGTACCCAGTCGAAAGCCAGATTGAAATAGTTGTCCGTCTCCAGAATCACCTCCACCTTTGCCATCGCTCTCAACAAGGTGATCGGCTCATTCAGGAGCGTGGCTACGTCCGGTTTGAAGGTCACTCCCTTGTAGGTATGCACTCCGTAGAACGGAATCAGGTTGTCCTGACCTAAGCTAAAGTCTGTCGGGCAATTGAATTGCGCCCAACCGGCATTGCAGATGTCTGTAATGGTGGTTGTTCCTTCTTCAATTTCGTCATCACCATACTTCGGCCAGTTCGCCAAGATCACAATCTTGAAATCCGAGTGGTTGACCAATTCGTCCGGCACCTTTCCAAGGAGGGTATAGTCCACAAAATCCTTTCCTTTCACGGGCACCACTTCCGCCGTCTCGAAGCGGGCGATGAGCGTGTTGTCATCTTTGTCGAAGAAATATATCCGGTATCTGTCGGCCGACATGTCGAGGTAGTTCTCGTAGGTGTCGCCCTCCTCATAGCCCTCTGCCGGAGCATTGGATGGTACCCGGAGAACCATGCCCAGTCTCTGTCCTTGCAGGCCGGAGGTCATAGGCAGAGCCTCGTCTTTCTGGCAGGAAGTCAGGACCAGCAGGCCGATGAGAACGGGCATCCATCGGATGATATGTTCTTTTAGTCCTTTCATTTTACAACTCTGTATCTTGCAGCACCACTTTCCATGAATTGATGTAGATATACGTATCCATCCAGCGGTCGTCCTCGTCCAAGAAGAATGTCATCGAGAACACGTCTTGCCGGTCGAGGTATTCCTGGTCGGACATCTCGCGGTTATAATAGCCTTTCACCAGCAGGGCGGCGTCGATCAACGGAATGGATACCACGGTCTCCGTTTTCCCGGTTGCGGATGACGAGGCGTGAGCGGTCCGCATGGTCGGTCATCAGACGGGGAACGGTCAGTTCGGCGATGGCGGCGCTCAAGGATGACTGTGTGCCTTCGGGCACTTCCTCTTCAAACTCCGCCGTGCCTGCATCCACCCGCCAGGCATAATACGTGACCGGCTCATCGGGCAGCACCGCGTTGTCCCAGTCCATCGAGCCGTTGTCGTCGGTGATGCTGAACTCGAACTGTTCTTCATCGATAGGCTCGCCGGACAAGTGCTGCAGCACCACGCGGATGTTGTTGGTGTTCTTCATCCTCATAGGTGTGCACGCCATATTGGCTGCAGAACACCTGTCCCTCCACGTAGCCATGGAACAGGCGGTCGAGGTCCTGGTCGCAGTAGGCATTTCCCGTCCCGTCGTGCTTGCGCTGCAGGGTGCAGGTCAGCCCTTCCTTGCGGTCCGTGTCCGGCACTACAAACGAGCCCCGTTCCCGGGTTCCGCACCAGGCCAGCAGGTCGTACGTGCCCGGCTCCACGTCTACGGTCATGGCATAGTCTTCGGCGGCCAGTGCCTCGCCTTCCTCGGTTTTCTGCCAGATGACGCGGCCTTCCTGATCCAGCACATAGAGTGTCACCGCCTCCACCTCGTGGGCAAAGGCATCGGCAAAGGCCATGTTCCAGTCGTAACGGAATTTCAGCCGGTAGGTCACCGAGCAGTCGCCCTCGTAGTCATAGATGACGTTGTCGCAGGCCGTCAGCAGCAGGCAGCCTAACGCCCAGCCGAGGGTACGGATGCCGATAGTTCGTATGTAAGACAAGATTTCCAATCCCATAAGTCGTGATTCAAAATATAATAATTCAGAAGCCTTACCAACCTCCCCCTTTCCGGGGGAGGAGGAGAGGCCGCTAATTTTCATCTTAGAGTTCTACATTCTGGCTGACAATCTTCCAGGAGAGGATATGGATGCTGGCACCTACATAGTAGGATGTCTTGTCATCACTTGGGGGAACAATCACTTCTTCCGGATCGAAGATACCTGTGCCGACATTCTCCAGCTTGTTGATGGTCACCACGTAATGATGGTTGCGCACAACTCCGTAGTTGGCTTCCTTGAGGTCATTTCCTGAGATAGCGCGCAGGTGCTCGATGGGGATGTTGTAGTACATCAAGCCGCTCGTGTAGCCGGTAGCGGGGTTGTTTCCGTCGAAGTCGGCCAATTCCTCGTCCGTATCTTTTATGTTATCTGCAGTAAATTTCGTAAACTTGTAAGGGTCTTTTTCAGTACCGCTACCACTGCGTGTGTACAGCTGTGATGACGTTTCTACTGTTGTATTGCCTGCTGAAGTTTTCTTTATCAGCTGCACTTTGACCTTACCGTCTCCACGACTGGCTAATTCCACATGGCTTTCGTTAATTTGCGCATATTCAGCAGGCTCAGTACCCTCAGCTGCTTTAATCTGATACCATGCGTTCAATTTGTCGCTGTTGTTCAACGCATTCAGCACATACGAGATATAATGGCTCTTATTGAAAAGCAAGCCGTTGTAGCGCACCATGTCCAAGCCGTTTCCGTTGGCATCACAGATTTGCGCTTTCAGCAGGATGCTGGTGCGTGCCGGTGCCGTTGATGCGATTGTTGCCGGGAATGTGTTTTCGGCACAATAGGCGGATTTCCCTAACTCTGTCGTTGCGGCGTTGGCATTGATGTAATTTAGTTTGCAATCTGCATTGGTTGCCGCTCCTGCTGCAGTCGTAGGATAGTCGGTTGCCGCATCATTATAGTTATAGGACATTCCCCAATAGCTGCGGAATTTGCTTGCGTCATTCCACTTAAAGCCCAGTCCTGTCTCACCTGAAGTCCAACTTTCGTTGATGTTCTTCATCATGTAGGAATTTTCGGCTGTCGCGTTCAGTCCCCAGCCCAAGAGCTTGATGTAAATGTTTGTTCCGGCAATCGCGTTTTCGTTGTCGGCGTTTTCACTGCCGGCAACGGTCACATTCAGTTTATAGAGTCCATTGTCTTCTTTGTTGCTGATCTGGTCGTTTGCTTTTAAAGTCACTTTGGCGGCCAGACGCTCTACGTATACTTTAACCACATCATTCTCTTCGATATCCTCGGGAATCGGCTTTTCTTGGAAGTTGTCATCGGTAAGTTCGGTTACAAAGTAAGGTGTAGCAGTACCCGCAGTACCCGCGTCATGTACATAGCTGGTCGTACTCATGATGAAGCTCTTACTGTTGTCTCCTTGATAGATTCCGCCGCTCAAGGTCGCTAATATGGCATCCAATGTCGATCCCGGTTCATAATTGGCGGGCGCGTTCAGCACTGTAATCATGTATTTCGGATAGCCTTTTTTTTCTACTTTGTTCCATACAATCACCGTGTTGCCGTTGAATTCGATGTTGTCAGCCGGTGTGTCGGTATCCGCTGTTCCTTTGTCCCACACACTTGCTTCTCCCACATAACTCTTGCCATCGTCATAGAAGAAGAAGCTTGCGCCCGTAACGTAGTTTTCCATGTCTTCCTTTTTGATTTCTTCTTCTTCAAACCCGCCATCCGAAGCTCTTGTGTTTACTCCCGCATCCATGATGCGTACCGTGAGATACGCCTGTTCGTCCATCGGCTCATTGCCGTTATTCTCGGAGTTCAGCCCGTTCTCTTCCGAGCAGCCTCCCCATGCCAATAAGGTTGCGAACAACCCCATCCAATACATCTTTTTCATTTGATAAACAGTTTATAGATTCAATATTGC
>JADILZ010000006.1 GCA_017695065.1 Candidatus Cryptobacteroides excrementipullorum | reverse complement strand
AGCCCGTACAGACCTTCTTGGCAAGATGCTGATTGAAGCCAAACCAGTCAAAGTTGCCTCTCGTGAATGTGTTGCGGTATGTCTGTTCGGAGAACTGTCCGTACCGTCCCATCTGAAGGAAATTAATCTTGTCCGGTATTGCCATGAAAAGTTTCAGTACATCCATGATGACTTTTTCAAAAGGTTTGCCTAAATTTGTCATTGATTTGAGTGCCTCCAAGGCCTCGGATTGGTATTGCATGAGCAGGTTGTCTGTATTCATAACTTAAAGTGGTGGAATACTCTAAGTTACTAAAAGTAAATAACTTATGCAATACTTTTCTTGTTTTATTTTCAACAAATTACGCATCTTTTTCAGGCATTCTCCGACATATTTCAAGCCACTGCTGAGCAGTCAGTATTGACAATATTTCAATGAACTTGTATGTTGTGGAGTCGGCTTGACCGCCTCCGATGTTTAATTTTTTAGCTCGGTAAAATTTACCGAAGTATTGTTTATAATTAAATCTAATATAAAATTCGGAAAAGACTGCCAGTCAGTTATCGATAAAGCGACATATTCAGCAGGCTTTGGGAGGGAAGCTGTATGTGGCAACAGCGGGCGGCATATTGACGATGATTGTTTGATTTGCCGCAGTGCTTTCAGGGCATTGATGTAAATGCCGAAAATTGTATCTACATGTGCAGCCGTAATAAATACGACTTGATTATCAGGTGTTTACGTTTTAGTCTGCACATTTGCCCAGTTTTAAAATGCCCAAATGTGCACTATGCTTTATAAGGTCTTGATTATCAAGGGGGATTTTCACAAATTGCACACGACGCTACAGATTTATGTCAGGAACTATGTACAGCATGGAAACTTTGACACTTTTATAATAGCTGCTGAGTGTACTGGTCTTGCGGGTTTTGGGTATGAATCTTGGCAGGAGGTCGGTGGGGCTGTGGTGTGACGGGTATGTCGTGGAGAAAATCCGGGTAAATGTGGAGTCCATGTGCTCTTACAGCAGATCGGTGATGCCCGCAGCCGGTATCTCCAACTTGGAGAAGGCGAACATCTTCTTGCCGAGGTCTTTCAAGGAGGCTCCGATGTGATAGACATCCGTCCCGTCGACAATCAGGAAGCGGTCATGGCATTTCTTGTAGGTATGGATGCCTACCGGGGGATATTGGCTGTTGTGCTTCTGCACGTCCAGTTGCAGCTGAGGGCTGACGGACTGTGTGTAGATATCGGCTTTCACGTCGGCATTGCGCTTGCTGAGCATCAGCAGCACAGACTCGTCCACATAATTGTCTATCAACAATATGGATTGTTTCGCAGAGCGGATGAGGTCAGTTGCGAACTTGTAGGCATCGAATATCTGGCCGTCGTAGAAGATGCCTTCTACAGGCGGCATCGACGTGCGGACAAAGAAGTCTATCTTGCTGTCAATCCGGTTCAGGCGCTGCTCATGCTCGATAAATTTGCTGTTCATACGGTCTTCCAGATTGCTGAGGCGTTGGTTGAAGGAATAGCCTTTCAGCAAGTATTCTTTCAACACCTGGTTTGCCCATTGGCGAAACTGCGTGCCTCGGATGGATTTCACGCGGTACCCTACGGAAATGATGACATCAAGGTTATAATACTTGACCCGGTACTTCTTGCCGTCTGTGGCAGTTGTCAAGTATTCCTTGACAACTGAGTCCGGACTTAATTCTTTCTCTTTGAAGATGTTGCTCGTGTGCAGGCTTATATTTTGCTTGGATGTCTGAAACAATTCAGCCATCTGCGCCTGCGTCAGCCAGACCGTCTCCTCCTCCAGCCGTACCTCTAACTTCACCTCATCATCAGGCTGATACAATACAACCTCTCCATGCCTTTCCATCATCACTATGTTTAATGAATGTAAAGATAGGATTTTTATCTTTATCTGCCTTCGTATGTTATGAAACTTTACAGCAAGTCTGTGATGGCCAACCGATACCGGATGTGGAGAGTGTACCAGTCCTGCGGGTTTTGGGTACACTCTCGGCTGGGTTGACAGGGGACATGGGTTCTGGGGCAGGAGTTGGAGCACACTGAAGAGGAAGTATAAATGGAAAAATGCTGGAGGCTTAGGGTGAATTATTCACATTCACTTTGCAGAACTGATGGATGTGAAAAGCCGGCAGAATTGAGTAAGGTCAGATGAAAATGGGGACGGGCCGGATTCACCTAAGAGGATGCGTATTGAGCATTCAGCAACGAGAAAAGACTTGCCGCCCTCGGCACAAGAGGGAGGGGCCCGCCGCGAAGCGGTGGGAGGGCCTGGTCTTTTCGACTGCTGAATGTTCATGCAGGGCAATGGACAGAATATGCGAAAATGTGCAGTGCCTCGACACGGAGCAGGTGCCGACGAAAGTGCGGAATCATCACCACCTTCTCCATGGTCGGTGCTGTCGCGTATATATGATTTTGAATTTAGAAGCGCATGGGTCTTGTAATAACGCACTGTTAATCAGTTAAATAGTAATTATAGCCGGTGTTTCTCGGAGTGTTTTTTTCGGTCGAGAAGAACAGAGAATAGGAAGTATCTGTGGGATTATCAGATAGTTATACTCTTTGAGATGTGCTCGCTAATTCAGAAATCTGACTAAAGCCCCCGACCGCCCTGACTCATTTGCCGGGCAAAATGTCCTCATAGGCATCATTCTGCCCACGTCAGCTATAGACCAATCTGCCTAAAGGCTGCAAAAGTGCTGCGGAATGAGAACTGCGGGCGAGGACGAAAACACGCCTGTCCGCTTGATAGCCTTTGTAATGGACTGTCTCGATTAA
>JADILZ010000035.1 GCA_017695065.1 Candidatus Cryptobacteroides excrementipullorum | reverse complement strand
GGATTTTCGTGGTGAGGTACACAGGAGGTACAAAAAATGGCGTAAAAAGGCTTAGCAACGATTATCAACGATACTTGAGCAACAAAAAAGGCGCCCGTAAAGAGCGCCATATTAATCGATTATAATCAATTTAACTACTTGATAATCAAATGTTTACTTGCCTATACAAAACCTCCCAAAAATCTCCCCCAGCACCTCGTCGGTGGAGATTTCGCCGATGATGGAGCCGAGGTGGTAGAGGGCCTCGCGGATGTCCTGGGAGATGAGGTCGGTGGGTAGGGAAGTGTCGAGGCCGGAGCGGACGCGGGTGAGGGCGTCGAGGGCGTGTGTGAGGGCGTCAATGTGTCGGAGGTTGGTGACGAGGGTAGTGTCTTGGCCGGTTAGCCGGTCTTTCTGCATCGAAGCCAGGGTGGATTTGAGGGTCTGGATCCCGTCCTGTCTTTTTGCTGAAACAGGCAGGATATTTATGGTGATTCCTCTATCTTTTCCTGCATCCGCACCTGCCATTAAGTCGTTGCCATCCAGTGGGGCGGAATTGGGATGCAACACAAGATACGGTTTAGTATTATACTTATTGTCAATGAATAAAACTAAAATGTTTCGAATGAAAACACTTTTGTTATTATAATTTTCGGTGCTTATAAGGTCACATTTGTTGAGCAAAAGGACCAGATCCTGGTCCTTGAAGCCGATTTTGGGAAGGAGCTCGCCAAGCGATTCCGCAAGCTCAGTCTCGGGGCGGGAAAGGTCGAGCATCCCGAGTATGATTTGGGCCTGCGAGATTTTCTGCCATGTCCGTTCAATGCCGATTTTCTCGACAGTCTCCGATGTCTCGCGTATCCCGGCGGTGTCTATGAAGCGGAAAAGGATGCCGTCGATGTTCATCGTCTCTTCGACTGTGTCGCGTGTCGTGCCGTGCACGTCAGAGACGATAGCACGTTCTTCTCCGAGCAGGGCGTTAAGCAGGGTGCTTTTGCCGGTGTTGGTCGCTCCGGCTATCGCCACAGGGACACCGTTCTTGATGGCGTTGCCCAGGCGGAATGAGTCTATGAGCTTCGATATGTGCCCGGTTACCTTGTCAACAAGTGACCGCAGCTGCGTCCTGTCGGCGAATTCGACTTCCTCCTCACTGAAATCCAGTTCAAGCTCCATCAGGGACACAATCTCCAGCAGCCGGGAGCGCATTTCTTTCAGTTCCGAGGAGAAGCCCCCTTTCATCTGGTTCATCGCAATCCTGTGCGCACCGGCGCTCTGTGCGGCAATCACATCCGCGACCGCCTCAGCCTGGGCCAGGTCCATCTTCCCGTTCAGGAAAGCCCTGCGCGTGAATTCCCCCGGCTCGGCAGCGCGGGCCCCTGCCTCCATGAGCTGGAGCATTATCTGTTCCACTATATATTTCGATGCGTGACATGATATCTCCGCCGAGTCCTCTCCCGTATAGGAATGTGGCGCGTGGAAAACGCTGACCAGCACCTCGTCAAGCAATCCTCCGTCCTTGCCATGCACAGTCCCGAACCTGACAGTATAGCCCGGAGTAGAGGACAATTGGCCATTTCCGACCGGGCAGTCACTTGAGGATGAATCCGTTGCGGAGCCTGACCGGCTTCCCTGTCTTGCTCTCAACGGCTTGCAGGACACTACCTTATCAGCAATTTCCAGAGCTTTTTCTCCGCTCACTCTTATGACGGAAATCGCCCCGGTGCCAGGGGTTGTCGCGGGAGCGCATATCGTATCGTTAAAGTCTATATACATCTTCTTATCATTAACCGGCGCAAAATTAGCGAAAAAAAGACATATTGGTACGCATCAGCCCCAATCCGTTTCCAGACAATGACATACAATCGCTTCACCGGCGCGTTGACGTTCCAGGACAACACACCTGTACTCAAAAATCCCCTCTGAGAGTATCTCGAGACACAAAAAGTCGTATATTTAAAGTTTGAACTGCAAAAGCCGGACGCAACAGCATCTTACCCCTGCACATGCCCCGCCGGGGCAGTCACCGCAAGGTGACAGGGGAACAGACGAAGGTCATCATACCTTCAGGGCCTAACCGTTTGGCAAGATATATCGAATCGTTATTAACATATTGGCAATGAAAAAGTTGGTTATTGTCGTCCATCCTCATATGGAGGAATCGAAAGTACACAGGACATGGAAAGAGGAGCTGTTGAAACTTAATGATCCGGATATTACAGTCCATGACATATATGAGGCTTATCCTGACGGAGTTATAGACGTTGAAGCTGAACAGCGTCTGGTGGAAAAACATGATTGCATAGTGTTCCAGTTCCCGGTTTACTGGTACAGTTCACCTGCATTGCTCAAGCAATGGGAGGACGAGGTGCTGGCTCCCGGGTGGGCATATCCCGGGAAATATGCATTGGAGGGGAAGTACATCACTTGTGCTGTATCGACTGCGGGAAGCAATGACGATTATTCAAAGCACGGAAAGGCAGGATATACTGTCGATGAGGTCCTGCTTCCTTACAGGCTTACAGCGAGTTTCATCCATGCGGTTTACCGGCCGTCTTTTACCTGGTACAGCGCCGAGGGGATTTCACCCGAGCATCTGAAAGACAGTGTTCCTGCGTACATTTCTTTTTTAAGGTCAATACAATAGGATTTTCCAGGACAATACAATACGGCCCCGCCGGGGCGGTCACCGCAAGGTGACCGGGGGTGGACAGGGTTTCATATTTGACCCCTCAGCCCTTCCCGACACGCACACCCTCCGCACCACACCGCCCTCAATTATCCCACTATCAGCAAGTCAAATATGAAACTCCTCCACACCAGCGACCTCCACCTCGGCCAGCTATTCCACGAATACGACCGCACCCGGGAACACCAGGCATTCTTCCGCCTGCTCGCAGGCACAGTCAGACGGGAACAGCCAGATGCCCTCCTCATCAGCGGAGACATCTACCACAACTCCATACCCTCCGCACAAGCCCAGAAACTCTACACAGACTCCATCCTCACACTCAAGGAAGCATGCCCCGGAATGACCATAGTAATAACAGCAGGCAACCACGACAGCGGCTCACGGCTTGAAATCGACCGCAACCTCTGGGAACACCTCGACGTGAAAGTCATCGGAGGCATCTCCAGGAAAGACGGGAAACCGGACCTTGAAAAGCACATCATAGAGATAAGGACCGGAGAAGGCAAGACCGCAGGATACGTCATTGCATTGCCGCACATTTACAGACAGAACTATCCTGAGCTTGACACACAACAGCCTGATTCCGGAGCACTCTGGACGGAAGACAGATGCGCACGGCGCCAGAAAGCATTCTACGCGAAGCTGATGGAGATGGTAAAAGAAAGGAACAGGACCGGCCTCCCCGTAGTCATGATGGCACACCTGGCCGTGACAGGATGCGACATCACAGGACACGAAGAACCGATAGGAGGCATGGACTACACACCCCTTTCATTCTTCCCTGAAGGCTATGACTACCTCGCCCTCGGTCACATACACCACCCGCAGTTCGTAGGCACTGGAGACGGGGCAGGGGACTCGGGAGTCATGACTTCCGTATCGGAGGACGAACCAGTGATAGAGCATCTGTGCACACCACCGGCAGCAAGGTACAGCGGCTCGCCCCTGCATGTAAGCTTTGACGAGGATTACCCGCACAGCATCTCCTCTGTGGAGATCCCTTCCGCCAGGCAGGACAGGAAGAAGATAAAGGTCAGGGAAATAGCTGTCCCTGAAATCATTCCGATGGTGACTCTGCCTGACACCCCTGTACCGTCAGAAGAGGCTATAGACGCGCTCCTGCATTTCCCGGACAGCAAGGCGGCATACATCAGGCTCAACATCCTTGTGCGGGACTACCTGAAACAGAATGTGGCAGTGGACGCGGTCAAGGCGGCTGAAGGGAAGAAATGCCGGTATTGCCACATGAAGGTCACCAGGGAAAACGAGAGCACGGAAAACGGAAATACGCTCAGGCTGACCGTAGAGGAGATAAGGACAATGTCACCTCTTGACGTAGCGAGGATGTACTACAGGAAACAGTTCTCCTGTGAAATGGACGGGGACTTCGAAAAAATGCTGGAGCAAGTGGCCCGGGAACTGTCGGACAACAGCGGAAATGAGGACATTACATATTGAATACAAGACTGGCACATGGAACTGGAAATACTTGAAATACACAATATAGCATCCATCGAAGATGCATTCCTGGACTTCTCTTCGGCCCCACTTGCAGACGAGCCCCTCTTCCTCATCTGCGGAGAGACCGGAGCAGGCAAAAGCACCATCCTTGACGCGGTCTGCCTTGCCCTCTACAATGAAACCCCACGTTTTTTCTCCTCCGAGGCTGAGAAGATAGAAGACAGAGTGACTGCAGGGCCTCCCGACAAGGATGTGCAGGTCATACGCACGGACGACCCGAGGCAGTTCCTCAGACGAGGCACCGGTGAAGGACATGTCAGGCTTGTATTCACAGGTTCCGACGGGACCAGATATATTGCCTTGTGGTCTGTGTCGAGGGCACGAGCCCGTTCATCGGGACGGCTGAAGCAGGTGGAATGGAGCCTTTCGTGGGAAGACAACGTGTTGACCCTGCAGAAGGATGTGCGGCAGAGGGTAGAACAGGTGACAGGCTTGAATTTCAACCAGTTCTGCCGTACGACAATGCTCGCGCAGGGTGAGTTCTCCCGTTTCCTGAAAAGTACCGAGGCGGAAAAAGCCGACATCCTTGAAAAACTGACCCGCACTGACATATATTCCCGTATCGGGGCACGGATATATTCCACAGCCAAGGAAAAGAAGGAGGCATTCCAGATCCAGAAGGCAAGGACCGAAGGCATTGTCCTGATGGACAAGGAGGAAAAGGCCGCCATCGAAGAGACTGTCTCCAGGATGGATTCCGAACTGAAGACAGTCCGGGAAGAATATACGAGGTACAGCACACAGCTGGAACGTTTCAGGAAAAAAGAGGAGCTTGAAGAGAGGCTCAGGGATTTTTCAGGCAGCCGGCTTGCCAAGTACAGTGAATTTGCGTCCCTGAAGGAATCTTCAGCCCTTTTCAGGGACAGTATAGCCATCATGAGGCATGATGCGGCTTCTCTGGAAGAGAAGTTAAGCTCGGAGGCAGCGGACGAACGCATGTACATGTCATGCCAGGCCATTATCCAGGACCTCCAGGGTGCACTGGAAGCGAGAAAGGAGATTTCATCCAACCTTTCCGCCGCAGAGGCGCTCCGCAAGGATATAGATGTGAGGAATCTCGGACTTGGAGAGATGCAGAAGTCAAGGGACACCATCCTCGCCGAAAAAGATTCCGTCCGGAAGAAGCTTGACGGCATTCGTGAATCCATAAGCCGGATGGACAAGCAAGGGAGGACGGAAGAGAAGGCCAGAGCGGAAAAGGAGCGTGACTCACTGCTGGAGGCCGCCTATGCCGTCAAGGCCATGATGGACACCGCAGGGACTCTCGGGAATGCAAGGAAAAGACTGGAGGAAAGCACGGAAGAGGCCGGGAGGCACAAGGAGGGGATTTCATCTGCAGAAAAAAGATACGGTGTTGCCATGCAGGCATATACGGATGCGTGCCGTATATATGACAGCATGAAAGATTCAGTGGAGAACTGGGCCAGGGTGGCAAGGAGCAGACTGCATCCTGGCGACATCTGCCCGCTGTGCGGGAGCCGGATTGTCACACTGGTGACTGACAGGGAATTCGAAACGATGCTTGCTCCCGTCAGGGAAGACATGGAACGGAAGCTAGCGGACAAGGATTCGGCACAGAAGGCGCTCAGCGGACTGCAGGCATCGCTTGATGCTTCGGAGAGAGCCGTGTCAGACTGGAAGGACGCTGTCTCATCCGCTGAAAGGGAGTATTCCAAGAGGCAGAAGGAGGCAGAGGAAAAATGCTCGGTATGCTCTCTGGACGCAGGGAGCCCTGAGATTGTCCCGGAGATAAAGTCGCGCTTCGAGGCTGCCAGGGAAGCCGTCAGGCTTGCTGGCGAGGCCCTGTCGCTTATTACGGAATCGGAAGCCGAGGCGTCATCCCTTCAGGAACTTGCCGACAATATGCAGGAGAGGCTGTCCTCTGCCGAGGACGAGATAAAGAAGGCATCGGAAGTGGTATCCGGGATGGAAGCCGAGGTAAAGCGCCTGACCGCAGTGTCGGATTCGTGCCGGAAAAACGAAGACAGGCTGCTGTCCCATGCCGGGACAATGATCAGTACTGAAGGCTGGAAAGACAGTTTCGGTTCAGCGCCGGAGCCATTCATGTCCGCACTGAAGGAAAAGGCGGAAGCGTATGTCAGGGACAAGGACCGCCTTTCCTCCCTGATATCAGAGACAGGGAAAAGGTCGGAGATACTGAAAAGCATTGAATCACTCGCTTCCATGACTGCATCCATCTATCCTGATTGGGAGAACCTTTATGCCCAGGGGATATGCCGGGTGCCGGCAGGACAGGACGGGGATTCTTTCCGGGACATATCCTCCGGATGGGAGCTCCAGTCTTCCTGGTCAGCGCTTCTTGCGGATGTCCAGGCTCTTTCCAGCCAGATCTCATCCGCAGAGAAAGAGCTTTCGGAAACGGTCAGCGCCATCCGTGAGGCATCGGACGGAAGCGGTTCCGAAGATTGCGGAGACAGGCAGGCGGTGGAGGCCGCGGTGTCGCGCTACGGAGAGCTTGCCGACATGCTCAACAGGGAAATCGGTGCCAGGACGCAGCAGCTCCGGCAGGACAGCGAGAATGCCGCCATGGCCGAGAAGGAGAAAGAGAAAGAGGAGTCCATGAAGGCGGAATTCCTCAGATGGAGCAGTCTCGCCGATGTTTTCGGGGATCTCAACGGTGTAAAATTCAAGAAAATAGCACAAGGCTTCGTCCTGAACGAGCTCCTCGAGGGTGCGAACCGTTATCTTGCCTGTCTGTCAGATCGTTACAGGCTTGATAGCCAGCCAGGTTCCCTCTCCATAATCGTACATGACATGTACCAGGGCGGGACGGAAAGGTCTGTCAGCACCCTCTCCGGTGGAGAGACATTCCTGGTATCGCTGTCACTCGCCCTCGGGCTTTCTTCACTTGACGGCAGAGGGATGCATGTCGGTACGCTCTTCATCGACGAGGGATTCGGTACCCTCAGCGACGACTATCTCAACGTGGTCATGAACACACTCGAGACCCTTCACCAGAGCGGAGGAAGGAAAGTCGGCATAATAAGCCACGTGGAAGCTCTCAGGGAAAGGATTCCGGTGCAGATATGCGTCAGCAGGCAGGGACCTTCATCCAGCAAGGTCGAGGTGGTCTCGATGAGATGAGACCGGAAATGTGTTGATTTTTCAATTTAAGGACACCCCCGTGGAGAGCGTCCAGGGCACAAAATGGTGAAAAAATTATGAAAAAGGAACGAAAATGTTGTTTTGTCATATTAAAAACCGTAACTTTATGTGCTGAAAGACCGTCCGATACCGGACACCGAATTCCGGATGACAGCCGGAGGCGGTACCGTGCGGGCGAGATGTTCCACCATAAATATTATAGCCATGTCTGATTTTACAACCAAAAACGGGACAGAGGAACGCAACACTTCAGGCAAGACAAGCTGCGTATTCGACTGGACCCCTGATGAGGTAGTCGGAAATCCCGGCAGCAACGAGGCAGATTCTGAAGATCATTCATCAGTTATTCTAGAATCAGATATTATTCCTGATGTAAAATCTTGAAACGGACGCGACAATGCTCATGACGTGCAAGGCTTGCTCCTTACCCGTCATGACACCCAGGTACTTGAACGGCTGCAGCCTCCTGGTCCGGCAAAGCGGGACGGGAGGCTGTGCTGTCTTGTCCCTGTCCTCCTCCCCAGCCCCGTAATCCGGGTATCATTATCTGTAAAAAAGGTAGTTGCCGGCACGGGAGCGTGTGCTATCTTTGCACCTGGGGAATCAGAGCAATGATATTGGAATTATCTATAACGGATTAATTCGTCACAATGACGCTGACAGATAAAAAATGAAAAAGACAATTATTTTATTTCTTGCCCTTGCGATGGCGGTGCCGTCGTTCGGACAGTCCAGAGTCTATATGACAAAGGAGATAACTCCCGAGGCTCTGGTGAAAATCTATGAGGCCCTCGGACGCCCTGCAGAAGGGAAGGTGGCTGTGAAGATAAGTACAGGAGAGCCGGGAGGCCACAATTTCCTCCAGCCGTCCCTGATAAAGGACCTCGTGCATGAAGTGAACGGGACCATCGTCGAGTGCAACACTGCCTATGGCGGCAGACGCTCCGATACGGCAGACCATCTCAAGGCAGCTGAAGAGCACGGCTTCACAGCAATCGCCGATGTGGACATAATGGACTCGGAAGGGGAGATAAGAATCCCTGTAAGGGACTCATCCCACATCAGTTACGATATTGTGGGATCACACCTTGCAAACTACGGTTTCATGATAAACCTCGCCCATTTCAAGGGACATGCTATGGCTGGATTCGGGGGAGTCATCAAGAACCAGTCGATAGGAGTGGCATCCGCCAGCGGAAAAGCCTACATACATTCTGCAGGTGTCACATCTGATGTCGGAGAGCTCTGGAACCATGTGGGTGACCAGGACGGTTTCCTCGAGTCAATGGCTGCAGCGGCACAGGCAGTGGCCGACTATTTCGGGGATAACATAATATATATCAATGTCATGAACAACCTTTCCGTTGACTGCGACTGCGACTCGAGCCCGGACGACCCGAAGATGGAGGATATAGGGATTTTCGCATCTACAGATCCGGTCGCCCTTGACCAGGCATGTCTTGACCAGGTGTTCAGCATGAAACCGTCCGAAGGCAATGACAACCGTCCGCTCATCGAGCGCATAGACAGCCGCAATGGCCGACACACCGTGGAGTATGCTGAAAAAATAGGCCTCGGGTCAAGGGACTACGAGCTTGTAAGCATTGACTGAACCTTTCCACCACAACAAATTTTCCATAACAACAAACATGACTACAGTCACCCGCCGGGTTCCTATTCCGTTTCGAGCCCGGCGGTTTCATGTCCGGGCCGCACCTCCACTGCTTCGGCTTCCTGCCGGAAGCCTTGCTGACGCTCCGGTGCGGCCCGGAAGGGCCTTCTTATCTTAATCCCCAGTCACTTCGTGACAGTCCCTTGTTAAGGGGCGCCACCCCCATCCACCCCCTCGCTGGGGGCCCTGTCGCAGGCCACGGGCCTGCTCCTTAATAGGTAATTCGCTGTAATTTAATGAATTAAATTCATTGAATTCAGTTAAAATATTGATTTTTAGGATAATATTGTTAAACATAAATTCATCGAACCGACAAAAAGAAGAGATGATGACATACTGTTTCAGATGCATGGCCGCAGCGATGGCGGCAGTACCGCTTGCACTATCCGTGCAGGCCGAAGAGAAAGATTCAACGATACAGACAGCTGAATATGAGGCGGCCGACACCTCCGGAGCGGCATGGAACGACCGGATAGAACAGGTGGTTGTCACGGGGACAAGGGACCGGAGCGACATCCGGCTGCTTTCCCAGAGTGTTTCCGTAGTGGACCGCACCACAATAGACAACAGCATGCAGCCGTCTCTGCTCCCTGTCCTGACGGAACATGTCCCGGGACTTTTCACCACCTCGAGAGGAATCATGGGATACGGAGTGTCAGACGGGGCTGCAGGAGGGATTTCCCTCAGAGGGCTCACCGGAGGCAGCGGACGGATGATGGTCCTCATAGACGGACATCCGCAGTATGCCGGTATATTCGGACATCCTGTGTCGGATGCGTACCAGTCAATGCTGGCTGAAAAAGTGGAAGTCCTCAAGGGTCCGGCTTCAGTGCTTTACGGCTCCAATGCAATGGGAGGTGTCATCAACATCGTGACCAGGAGAATGGACAGCGACGGAGTGAAGACCGGACTGCGGGCTGGATACGGGTCTTTCAACACGCTTGAGACCGAGCTGGTCAACCGGGTGAGGAAAGGGCGTTTCAACAGCGTGGCAAGCCTGTCATACAACAGGACCGACGGGCACCGCAGCGGCATGGGCTTCGAGCAGTACAGCGGATACGCCAAGGCAGGATACGAGCTTTCAGCGAACTGGGACATCAGTGCCGACGTGAACCTGACACATTTCAACGCATCCTATCCCGGACCTGTATCCGCGCCTCTGCTGGACGCATTCCAGAGCATAACGCGCGGCATGGCCTCCGCATCGGTAAGCAACGACTATGGCCGTACCTCCGGGGCCGCAAGTTTCTTCTACAACTGGGGGAACCACTGGATCAATGACGGATACACCCCGAGCGAAGGGGAGACCTCCCAGGACGGGAGATTCAGTTCGAGGGACAACATGATGGGAGTCTCCATCTACCAGAATGTCAGGTTTTTCGACGGCAACCGGGTAACTTTCGGATTTGACTGGTTCATATATGGCGGAAGAGCCTGGACCGACTATGTCTCGGGCCCCTCGGCAGGAACTCGCAATGATCTGGTTGACAAGCATGAAGATGAATTCGCCGGATATGTCGACTTCCGTCAGGACTTGTGGAAGTGGCTGAGTCTCAATGCTGGACTCCGTGTGGACCATCATTCCCGCGTGGGTACCGAATGGGTGCCGCAGGCCGGGCTTGCATTCCATCTGCCTAAGGATATTGAGCTGAAACTGTCCGCTGCAAAAGGTTTCCGTTATCCTGTCCTGAGGGAAATGTACATGTTTCCTCCGCAGAATCCCGACCTTCAGCCGGAATCGGTCTGGAATTATGAATTCGCGTTCTCCCAGACCCTCCTCGGAGGACAGCTGGAATACGGGGCCAACGTCTTCTACCTGAACGGCAGCAACATGATAGTCACCCTGCCGAATCCGTCCGGAAGCGGGATGCTGAACCAGAACACCGGCAGGATCGAGAACGCCGGGGTAGAGCTGCAGGCGACCTACAGGATCAGCCGCTCCTGGTCTGCTGATGTTAACTACAGTTTCCTCCACATGGAAAATCCGGTGGCCGGTGCCCCGCAGCACAAGCTCTGCGCCGGTGCGGTCTTTGACAGAGGACGCTGGAACGTGTCCACAGGCATACAATATATAAAAGGGCTCTATACTTCCGTCTCACCTGTTAGCACAGAGGAGTTCGTGCTGTGGTCACTCAGGGCTTCATTCCGCATAACCGGCTGGCTTTCCGTATGGGCAAGGGGAGAGAACCTGCTTGCCCAGAAGTACGAGATCAACGCGGGATACCCCATGCCTGGAGCCACTGTCATCGGCGGGATCAGCATAGACATCTGACATTTTGCCCTCAGGGACTGACGGGGTGCGGTCCGGCGTAGGGTATGCACAAAATTATTTGCATAAATCTGCGGTTTTTGTATATCTTTGCATCTTGAAATGTTGAAACCGCTTGAAATGCAGAATATCCCTCAAATAAGATAGATTTTAAAGAGACGACCGTCCTTCTCGGGATGGTCGTTTTTTTATATGAAATTTAACATACAGTACAATGGACAAAAGACTCGGAGCAACACTCAAATTGGAGAACGGAATGGTGTTCAAGGGATACTCTTTCGGGTATGCGGGACCTTGCGATGGAGAAGTGGTCTTCTCTACATCGATGGTCGGATACCCGGAAAGCCTCACTGACCCGTCCTATTCCGGACAGATTCTTTGCATGACCTACCCGTTGATAGGCAACTACGGGGTACCGGCTGACGGGGATGACCAGTACGGCATCTCCAGGAATTTCGAATCTGACAGGATTCATGTCAGAGGACTTGTGATTTCCGACTACTCATTCTGCTACAGCCACTGGAAAGCGACAAGAAGCCTGGACGAATGGCTGAAATCGCAGAAGATTCCGGGGATATACGGGATAGACACCAGGGAGCTCACGAAAGTGCTCAGGGAACACGGTTCGATGCTGGGGATAATCGTCCCGGACGGGGTGGAGAAGGATTTCCCGATCGAGGACCCCAATCTCGTCAACCAGGTGGCCCTCGTCAGCTGCAAGGAAGTGATCCGCTACGGTTCCGGAGAGAAGAAGGTAGTCCTGGTGGACTGCGGGGTGAAGAACAACATCCTCCGCTGTTTCATCCGCAGGGGAGTGGAGCTTATCCGCGTCCCATGGGACTATGACTTCACAGGCATGGACTATGACGGGCTTTTCATCTCCAACGGCCCTGGCAACCCGGCTCTCTGCACCGCCACTGTCGGGCACATCAGGAAGGCCCTGGAAGGAGACAGGCCGATCTTCGGGATTTGCATGGGCAACCAGTTGCTTTCAGTAGCCGGCGGAGCGTCCACATACAAGCTGAAATACGGGCACAGGAGCCACAACCAGCCTGTGCGCATGGCAGGCACCAACAAGTGCTTCGTGACATCCCAGAACCACGGTTTCGCAGTGGACAACAGCACCCTCGGCCCGGACTGGGAGCCTCTGTTCATCAACATGAACGACGGCACCAACGAAGGCATACGCCACAAGACAAAGCCTTTTTTCTCTGCGCAGTTCCATCCTGAGGCCACGAGCGGTCCGACGGATACGGAATTCCTTTTCGACGAATTCATAGCCAAACTATAGTCTCCCATAAAACAAGCAAGAAAATGATAGACAATACAATAAAGAAAGTCGTCATCCTCGGCTCAGGAGCTCTCAAAATAGGGGAAGCCGGAGAGTTCGACTACTCGGGCTCCCAGGCCCTGAAGGCATTGAAAGAGGAAGGGATCGAGACAGTCCTGATAAATCCGAACATAGCCACAGTCCAGACATCGGAGGGAGTGGCGGACAAGATATATTTCCTCCCGGTGACCCCGTTCTTCGTCGAGAAGGTCATAAGGAAAGAAGCACCTCAGGGAATCCTCCTCGCATTCGGTGGACAGACTGCCCTGAACTGCGGGGTGGAACTGTACAAGTCAGGCGTGCTCGCAAAATACGGGGTCAAGGTCCTCGGGACACCTGTGCAGGCCATAATCGACACGGAGGACAGGGAGCTTTTCGTCGAGAAGCTCGACCAGATAGATGTCAAGACCATTAAATCCCATGCCGCCGAGAACATGGAGCAGGCCCGTGCCGCAGCTGCAGAGCTCGGCTATCCGGTAATCATCCGTGCCGCATACGCACTCGGTGGACTCGGCTCGGGATTCTGTGACAACGAGCATGAGCTCGAGGAGACCTGCGGAAAGGCATTCTCATTCTCCCCCCAGGTCCTCGTGGAGAAATCGCTGAAAGGCTGGAAAGAGATTGAATACGAGGTGGTGCGTGACCGGTATGACAACTGTATCACGGTCTGCAACATGGAGAACTTCGACCCTCTCGGGATACACACAGGGGAGAGCATCGTGGTGGCACCGTCACAGACACTCACCAACGAGGAATACCACTATCTCCGCGAGCTTTCCATCAGGATTGTTCGCCACATAGGAATAGTCGGGGAGTGCAACGTACAGTATGCATTCAACCCTGACGCCATGGACTACAGGGTGATTGAGGTCAATGCAAGGCTTAGCCGCTCGTCGGCCCTCGCTTCAAAGGCCACAGGATACCCTCTTGCATTCGTGGCTGCCAAGCTCGGGCTGGGCTATGGACTTTTCGATCTCAAGAATTCCGTTACCAAGGTCACTCCGGCGTTCTTCGAGCCTGCCCTTGACTATATAGTGTGCAAGATTCCGCGCTGGGACCTCTCCAAGTTCCACGGTGTGTCGCGCAAGATAGGCTCAAGCATGAAGAGCGTGGGCGAGGTGATGGCTATCGGACGGAGTTTCGAGGAGGCCATCCAGAAAGGCCTGCGCATGATAGGGCAGGGGGCGCACGGCTTCGTAGGCAACAAGGAGCTGAAAGTGGCTGATGTGGATGAAGCTCTGCGTGAGCCTACGGACAGACGTATATTTGTGATTTCCAAGGCTATGAGAGCCGGCTACACAGTGGATCAGATTCATGGGCTCACCAAGATAGACAAGTGGTTCCTCGAGAAGCTCGCCGGTATCGTGGACACATATCATGAGATGCAGAAGTACGATGCCTGCGAGGCGATGCCTGTGGAGTTGCTCCGCATGGCCAAGAAACAGGGTTTCTCCGATTTCCAGGTAGCCAGGGCCGTCTATAAGGACAGGATGGACAGCGAACAGGCGCAGAACCTTGTCCGCGTATTCAGGAAGTCACAGGGCATAGTCCCGTGTGTCAAGCAGATAGATACGCTTGCTGCAGAGTTCCCGGCCCAGACCAACTACCTTTATCTCACATACAACGGCGACTTCAACGATGTCAAGTACCTCCATGACCACCGTTCTGTGATTGTCCTCGGCTCGGGGGCATACAGGATAGGCAGCTCGGTAGAGTTCGACTGGTGTTCTGTCAATGCATTGAATACCATAAAGAAAGAGGGCTACAGGGGTGTGATGATCAATTACAACCCGGAGACTGTCTCCACAGACTACGACATGTGTGACAGGCTCTATTTCGATGAACTTACATTCGAGAGGGTGATGGACATCTACGAGCTGGAACAGCCGCACGGCATGGTGGTGTCTGTAGGAGGCCAGATTCCTAACAATCTGGCTCTCAGACTGGACCAGAGCGGAGTGAACATCCTCGGCACCAAGGCTTCCAGCATAGACAAGGCAGAAGACAGGCACAAGTTCTCGTCGATAGTGGACTCCCTGGGCATCGACCAGCCGAAATGGAAGGAGCTCACTACTCTCGATGATGTGAACGCCTTTGTGGAGCAGGTCGGGTTCCCGGTTCTCGTGCGTCCTTCATACGTGCTCTCCGGCGCTGCAATGAATGTCTGCTACAATGAGGACGAGCTCAGGCGCTTCCTCTCCATGGCTGCGGAGGTGTCCAAGAAACATCCTGTGGTCATCAGCCAGTTCATGCAGAGATGCAAGGAGATAGAGTTCGATGCAGTGGCTGACGGGGGCGAGGTGATAGCATACGCAATCTCGGAGCATATTGAGTTTGCCGGTGTGCATTCCGGAGACGCCACCATCCAGTTCCCTCCTCAGAAACTGTATATCGAGACAGTGCGCAGGATCAAGAAGATAGCCAAGAAGATAGCTGCGGCCCTGGAAATTTCCGGACCGTTCAACATCCAGTTCCTCGCAAAAGAGAATGCCATCAAGGTGATAGAGTGTAACCTCAGGGCGTCCCGCAGTTTCCCGTTCGTTTCCAAGGTTCTGAAGATAAACCTCATAGAGCTTGCCACCAAGGTCATGCTCGGCAAGAAACCGGTCCCTCCGCACAAGAGTGCTTTCGACCTGGACTATGTGGGCATAAAGGCTTCCCAGTTCTCATTCTCGAGACTTCAGCAGGCTGACCCTGTGCTCGGTGTGGACATGGCTTCGACCGGGGAGGTAGGATGTCTGGGTGACGACTTCAACGAGGCTCTCCTCAAGTCAGTGCTTTCCGTGGGATACCAGATTCCGTCGAAGAATGTGCTCATATCCTCAGGTGACGCACTCCAGAAGGCTGATCTGCTGGGAGCATGCAGGCTTCTTGCCGACCACGGATATACCATCTATGCCACTGCAGGCTCATACAGGTACCTGGTGGAGAATGATGTACCTGCCACGAGACTGCTGTGGCCGAGCGAGTCTGATGACCCTGAACTTTCAAAAGAGTTCGAACCTGCACTCAAGATGCTTCAGGACAAGGAGATAGACCTTGTGGTCAACATACCGAAGAACTATAGCACGCTTGAGATGGACAACGGGTACAAGATCCGCCGTGCGGCCATTGACTTCAATATCCCTCTTATTACAAACGCCCGTCTTGCCACGGCGTTCATCAGGGCGTTCTGCGCCATGTCGGCCGATGACATCCAGATTAAGTCCTGGGACCAGTACTAAAGCATTCTGCTGATTCTTACATATTTAAGGGGCCGTTCAAAATGGATTTTTTGAACGGCCCCTTAATAGTTTTTAATCTAAACCCCAGTCACTTCGTGACAGCCCCTTGTTAAGGGGCGCCACCCCCATCCGCCCCCTCGCCGGGGGCTCTGTCGCATGCCCACAGGCCTGCTCCTTAATAGGTAATTCGGTGTAATTTAATGAATTAAATTCATCGAATTCACGTTAAGTTATGTTAACAGGTAAACAGTATGACCAGCTTTTCAGAGAGGCCGACAGGCTGGAGAGCCTTTGCCGCGGCAATGAGCTGGAGACCCCGTTTGTAGTCCTCATGAGGATTTGCCGTGACTATGTCACGATGGGGGGTGTCCAGATGATGGATGATGAGGCCAAGGTAAGGTATCTTGCCGGGCGGCTTGCCAAATTCAAAATTAAGTATTTTGATAAAATCTGAACGGCCCGGCGGTAAAGGTGCAAAAGTGGGCCCAAAAACAGACTTTGGCATTTTTTACACTATTTTTACACCTCAATAAAAAAATAAATCCCTGCTAATCAGACGATTAACAGGGATTCTTTGTGCGGGCGAAGGGACTCGAACCCATACGCCTTGCGGCACCAGATCCTAAGTCTGGCTTGGCTACCAATTACAACACGCCCGCAGACAACGGACTGCAAATATAGGTACAAAAATCCATTTTGCAATATTTTTCACTCTTTCATGAAATCCATGCGGCACCATCCGTCCATAGCGTCCTCCGAAACTGGATGGAGTCCTGCAGCCCCGGCAGCATCCTCCAGCGCAGGCCTGTCCTCAGTGAAAAAACCGCTCAGGAAGAGCATGCCACCCTTCCGCAGCGACCTTGAGTATGTCGGGAGGTCCTGAAGGAGTATGTTCCTGTTGATGTTTGCCAGGATGACATCGTATTTGTTCATCTGGAGCAGGGAGGCATCCCCGCAGTATGTCTCTATACGGCGGGATATACGGTTTATACAGGCATTGTCATACGCCGAGCGGGCAGCCACGGCATCAATGTCTATGGCATAGACGTGCGCCGCCCCGAGCTTGGCCGCCAGTATCGCCAGTACACCTGTCCCGCAACCCATGTCCAGCACAGTCCTGCCTTTGACGGCATCCTGGTTCTGCATCAGGGCACGGCACATCAGGTATGTGGTCTGGTGATGTCCTGTCCCGAACGCCATCCTGGGCTCGATGGTGATATTGAACCTTGTACGCTTGAGACCCTGATGGAACGGAGCCTTGACCGTGCACTTCCCGTCCACCACAATCGGACTGAACCTGCTTTCCCACTGTGCGTTCCAGTTGGCCGGCGGGATCAGCCTCGCGCTGAAGTCGCTTACGGCGAAGATGTCTTCCTGTAGCCCTCCGAGCACTATCCTGACCATCTGGGCGGAATACTCCTCCCTGGGTATGTACCCTTTCAGGAAAGGCTCTTCGACGGAGAAGGACTCGAACGGGATTTCATCGAGCTCGGCCATGAGAATCTCCGCATTCTCTTCAGAGAAAGGCTCCAGCCGCATCGATACTTCGATATATTCTTGACTGTTCATATCCGGATGTCAGATGTAGTGCGCAAATGTACGAAGAAGCCCGGAGCGGAACAAATTTATTTGCAGGACCCTGAAGCAGCTCCGGCGCCGAGTCCGTCACGTTGGCCCGAACTTTTTGGAAAAATCCGAACAGCTTCTTATTTTTGCCGACGGCATGATAGAAAAACAGACAGACTTGATGAAACAGAGACTTTTGGGTAAGACACCCGGAGAGCTCGCCTCGGTGGCGCAGGAGGCGGGACTGCCGAAGTTCGCGGCGGGACAGATGGCCAGCTGGCTCTACCGGAAGAAAGCCCGCAGCATCGGGGAGATGACGGACATTTCCAAGGCCGGAAGGGCTGTGCTTGAAGGCAAGTATGATGTGGGAGTGACTCCGTACAGCCAGGTGCAGGTCTCCTCTGACGGGACCAGGAAATATCTTTTTCCTGTCGGGGGAGTATTCAGCAGGAAACTCGGGGCTTGCGATGAAGCGGCTGATATCCAGGGAGATGTATCTGACGGAAATCCGGTGGGGCGACACATCAGGACGGAGTCCGGCGCCGTGGAGGCTGTCATGATCCCGGATCAGGACAGGGCTACACTCTGCGTATCGTCCCAGTCGGGGTGCCGGATGGGATGCCGTTTCTGCATGACCGGCAGGCAGGGGTTCCACGGGCATCTTTCAGCCGCCGACATCATATCGCAGTTCATAGCTGTGGATGAGTCCGACCGCCTGACCAATGCGGTATTCATGGGAATGGGCGAGCCTCTGGACAATTATGACAATGTCGCCAGGGCCATTGAGGTACTTACATCGGACTGGGGCTTTGCCTGGAGTCCCAAACGCATCACTCTATCGACGATAGGGGTGATACCTTTCCTCAAGCGCTTCCTTGACGAGAGCCGCTGCCATCTGGCTGTCAGCCTGCATAACCCGTTTTCCGACGAGAGGCTGTCCATGATGCCGGTCGAAAGCGCGTACCCGATAGCTGAAGTGGTGGACCTGATACGGCAGTATGACTTCACGGGGCAGAGGCGGGTGAGCTTCGAGTACACCATGTTCGCAGGTTTCAATGACACCAAGCGCCACGCCGACGCCCTTTCCCGCATGCTCTCCGGCCTGGAGTGCCGTGTGAACCTGATACGGTTCCACAAGATTCCCGATTTCCCGTTCGGCCCGTCCGCCCAGGGAGTTATGGAGCAGTTCCGGGACCGCCTCGGCCGCTCGGGCATAACCACCACCATCAGGGCTTCCCGCGGAGAGGACATCCTCGCCGCCTGCGGTATGCTTGCCGGGAAGCATGGCAGTGTGCAGGGGTGAGCGCTCCGGCTGCAGTATTGAAGTTTAAGGTAAATCCGTCTGAATGACGTCAGATATATGAATAAGATCAAGTTCTTGACCGTTTCGATGATGCTCCTGTGCGCATTCTTGTGCCAGAAGGCATACTGTTGGGCCGCACCTGACGGTGTGGTCCAGTATTCCGACCGCATTGCCGGGTCCAGGGATTCCGTCCTTGTGGCGGAGATAAGGGCCAGGATGGACAGCATCCGTGCTCACAGGCCCACAGTGGCTCTTGTCCTGAGCGGAGGAGGAGCCAAGGGTGCTGCTCATATCGGAGTCATTGAATATCTTGAATCCATTGATATGCCGATAGATATGGTCCTTGGTACAAGCATGGGAGGACTTGTCGGCGGAATTTACGCATTGGGGTACCCCATCCATGAGCTCGACTCCATTGTCAGGACCATAGACTGGAGCCTGGCATTGAGCGACAGGGTCCCGCGCGAGTACATTTCGTATGCCGAAAAGAAATACAAGGAAAAATACCTCCTTTCGTTCCCGTTCTATTATAAGAAGGAGTACTATCTGGAAAGGAAGGCCGACGAGATGAAATATTCAGGACTTTCCGGGGATGCCGGGAAAGGACAGCATCCGGCCGGGTCTGATGCTCCGGAGCATGCTGTGCCGTCGGATTTCGACCGCACGGACGTACAGAGGCATGACGACAGGATCGGGTTCGGAGCGGACCAGGGGAATCCTGCCAACATCATAAAGGACAATCTTCTGGGCAGCCTCCCGTCAGGCTACATTTACGGGCAGAATGTACAGAATCTTTTCAGCGCATTGTCCGTCGGGTACCAGGACTCCATCGACTTCAACGACCTTCCTGTCCCGTTCGCCTGCGTGGCGACCGACCTTGTCTCAGGAAGCGCAAAGGTGTGGCACGAGGGTAAGATTACCACTGCAATGCGCTCCACCATGTCCATCCCCGGCATTTTCGCCCCGGTGAAAGTGGACGGAATGGTGCTTGTCGACGGCGGGATGAGGGACAACTACCCCACTTCACTCGCAAGGAGGATGGGTGCGGACATTGTCATAGGTGTGGATGTCTCCAGCGGCAGGAAACGCTATGACGAGATAAACAACATAGGGGACATCATCAATGCCGGTATCGACATGCTCGGCCGTTCCGTATATGAGTCCAACGTGAAACTTGCCGACATCAACATCAAGCCCGACCTCGAGGAGTACAACATGATGAGCTTCGACCGCGAGAGTATCGACCGTATAATCCACAACGGCTATGTGGCGGCATATCAGAACGAGGCCAGACTGCTGAATATAAAGAGGATGGTAGGGG
The DNA here is from genome assembly GCA_017695065.1 of Candidatus Cryptobacteroides excrementipullorum. Classification (GTDB taxonomy): domain Bacteria; phylum Bacteroidota; class Bacteroidia; order Bacteroidales; family UBA932; genus Cryptobacteroides; species Cryptobacteroides excrementipullorum. The sequence goes on along the minus strand of JADILZ010000035.1, from coordinate 11,575 downwards.
AGGACGCGGCCCCGCCGGCCCGCAGGAAGGCCATTGACCTGAATGTGGACTCCGTGTATGTGGACGGAGTGGAGATAAGGGGTGTCGGCGAAAGGGAGAGCGCCATCCTGATGAAGCGCATAGACATAGAGCCTGGGGACAGGGTCTGCAGGAATGACGTGGAGAATGCCGTCGCGGAGGTTTTCGGCACCCAGGCGTACGACTATGTCACATACGAGCTGGAAGGGAGCGGCGAACCGTTCCATCTGGTTATCAACTGCAAGCCCGGGCCTATCCATCATTTCGGATTCGGAGTGCGCCTCGACACTGAGGAGGTGGTGTCTGTCCTGCTGAACGTGTCGCTCAACGCGCACAAGCTCCAGGGCTCCATCTTCGACTTCACGGGAAAGATCAGCACCAACCCGTATTTCCGGTTCCACTACACGTACAATTCCCCCAAGTCCCCGACTATCAACGCCACGGCGTCGGTCAGGTGGACCGGGATGAATCTCCTGGACTATACATCCTCCAGGTTCAACCTCGACTACCTCAATGTCAGACAGGAGTTCTACCTGTCGAATATAAACTGGTCCCTGTTCGACATCCAGGTAGGTCTCAGGAACGACTATTTCAATCTCAGGTCGCTGTATTCGTCAGGGGGGATGTTCGGGGACTACAACATGGACCAGATGCAGAACGACTATGTGTCCCTGTTCATGAATGCGAGGGCGGACACTTTCGATGACGGCTATTTCCCGAAATCAGGCTATACCGCAGGGGTGAGCTACGGGTGGACCTTTGCGGGATTCCCATACAGGTTTAACAATTTCCATGCGGTGCAGATTGACGCCAAGACCGTGATCAACGCCGGGAGGATTTTCTCCTTCATACCTTCGGTGAATTTCCGCTTCCTGCTTGGCAGCAAGGTGCCGCTGGCCTATGTCAACTGCATGGGAGGCTCGATAGCCGGGCGGTACATCGACCAGCAGATCCCTTTCATGGGAGTGAACAATCTTGCCTTGTCCCGCAATATCCTCACTGTCTTCAGGACTGACTTCAGGTTCAATGTGGCCAGGAACCACTATGTTTCAGGCATAGTGAACTATGCCAGGGACAGTGATGACTTCTCTTCATACACCCAGGGGCTCGGCATCTTCGGGGCCGGTGTGGAGTATGCCTATGATACTGTCTTCGGCCCGCTCTCTGCCAGCCTGCACTGGTCGAGCCTGACTCACAAGATGGGGTTCTACGTGGGCTTCGGATATTATTTCTAAGAGGAAGGCATTATGGACAGGACTGTATATGACAAGGTGCTGGACAGGCTGCGCACACTGTGCTCAAGGAGGGAGTACTGCAGCGGAGATATGCTTAAAAAGGCGGCAGAATACCTTTCCAGGTACGGCTGCGAGCCGGACATGGTCCCGGATGCGGCTGAAGAGGTGCTGGAGGCTCTGCGGAAAGACAGGTATGTGGATGACCTCAGGTACGCTTCCTCTTTTGCCAGGGACAAGTCCGGGATTGCCGGCTGGGGCCCGGTGAAGATCAGGTATGCCCTCTCCGCAAAGGGGATAGGGCAGGATGTCATCAGCGATGCCATGGACGGGATAGATTCTGCGCGCGCGGAAGCCAGGCTGCTCCGGCTGCTCGAGTCCAAAAGAAAGGCTCTGGAGGGAGACCCCCAGAGCCGTTTGAAACTTATCAGATTCGCCCTCGGCCGCGGATATGGCTACGCCGAGACAGAAAAGGCGTTGAAGACGCTACAGTGACACTGTCTTCAGGTTGCGTCCTACGAGCATACCGTCAGAGGCCTTCAGGTCGAATGTGCCGTCCTTCTTTGCCTTGAAACGTATGACGAACAGGTCGCTGTCCCCCTCGAGAAGGAAATTGTTCCCCTTGTTGGCAAAGGTAGGGTAGAGGGCCTTGTGGCCGTCCGTGTGGAGCCTGTCGTATGTCAGGTTCACCATTTCTTTCATGCCTTTGAGCTCCATTCCGTCATACTCCAGAATGTCAGTGTCGTATGGCAGGGAGAAACTGAGGGCATTTACATTCTTCAGTCCTTTGCCGCTGACCTTGACAGAGATGATGTCCCCGGCCCTGAACTCTGTCCTGTCAGGCTCAAGTGTCAGTGTACCTGCGACTTCCTGACGGTCATTGGCACTTGTGCCTCCGTCAAGCATGGTGGTCACTACAGATTTCCTTCCGGGAGATATATCCCGTTGCGCACGTCGTTACCGTCCTTGTCCATCCTTGTGTCCATGTATATAGGTGCTACCAGGAAATACGGCCCGTACATGTACTGGTACTTCGTGGCTGTCCCGAGCGTGTAGGCATCAGGATACTCCAGGAACATTGCCCTGATCATAGGGAGACCGTCTGTAGCTTCCTCTGCGATACTGTATGCATAAGGCATGATCTCGGACTTCAGCTTCAGATACCAGCGGTTAATGGAAGCCGCAGGCTCCCCGAGCACTTCCGGATATTTTGGCGTGCTGCCCCATCCGTCCATGTTCAGCTGCATCGGGGTGAAAGCCTTCCACTGGAATTCACGTATGTTCACCGTCATGTTGTTGCCGCCGAATATACCGTCCATGTCGGAAGTGATGTTAGGTTGCCCGGAAAGTCCGGAGCCTATGAAGGTAGGGATGTGGAAACGTATGTATTCCCAGTCTCCTCCAGTCTGGTCTCCACTCCAGATGGTGGCATATCTCTGTGTCCCTGCCCATCCGTCGAGGGAGATGATGAAAGGCCTGGCGTCGCTCCCGTAATATGGCATGATTTCCCCGACATCGGCCACACCGTTAAGCCCGAACGAATATCCTGCGCCTACCCATGCCACATCAGTCTTGAGGACACGCACACCGGCATCGCGGACTTCTTTCACGATATCTCTCTGGAGCAGGGCCTCGACTCCCTCCTTAGGATGGAGGTCCGACTGGGTCCAAAGCCCGATTTCCACTCCCTTGCTCCTTGCGTACTCTCCGAAGTCTTTGAGATTTCGGATATTGCCGTCAAGTGTCCCGGTCTGTCCGTATCCGGCTCCGTACCCGTCGTTAGGCAGGATCCATCCTAATGGCATGTCGTTGGCGGCATATCTGTCTACCACGGCCCGTGCGGAGAACTGGTAGTTGTCCTTTTCCCCGTTCAGGGATTCCTTTATGCCCCCGTTGTCCTTCTGGCTCTCCTTGTAGCGCTTGCCGTCTTCAAACAGGATGCCCTTCGGGTCCTCGGTCCAATAGTCCCGGTTGTATGCATTCAGATGCCCTTCATAGAACCCGAACTTCGGTATAAGCACCGGAGGCCCGGTGAGCTGGTAGAAGTCGTTCAGCAGAGCGACCGCTCCGCTGTCCACCATGAAGAACACGTCCAGATAGCCTGTGTCATGCGAAAGGACCACCTTCCCCGGGTCAGTGTTCCCGAAATCATAGAGCCCTTTCCTGAATGAATGCCACATCATCCCGTAGCCTTCAGTGGACCAGTAGAACGGTGTAGGGGAGGCCACTCCTCCGTCCACCCAGTTGTTGGTGTTCTCGATGGCAATCTGTTCGCCTGCATGGGAGAACCTTCCGTTCTGGACCCCTCCTCCGTAGAAATATTCTCCTTCACGGTTCTTGAGCGTGAGTGTCACGCGGTTGCTTCCGAATTCCGCAGGTGCGGCCCCTTCTATGACCTTGTCCCCCGTCCTGAGGTCGGTCACTGTCAGAACGGAACCCCCGCTGATCTCCACCTTTATCTCCGGAGTCGTGAGGACTGCCGTACCGTTTTCAAGAGCCGCAGTCACTTTCCCTGCATCCCTTCTCGGGCTGTCCGCAAGTATCCTTGCAGGAGGGTCGGCCTCAGGGTCACGGACGATCCCTCCGCCGTTGTCCTGGAACATGCGGAAAATCTCCGGACCGTAAAAGTCTATGATACAGATCTCTCCGTTACCGAATACGATTTCCGCGGCGGTAGTGTTGATCTTCCTGACCTCTTTTATCCCTCCGGTATCCTGCCCTTTGACCGGGATCTGCATCAGTACGGCTATGGCGGCGTATGCCAGAATCCCTGTGATGATTGATTTCATTGTAATGCAGTTTAAATGTGTCCGTTTATACTTTGTCATCCTGAGCGGATGCGAGGGATCTGACTGATATTCAAGACGATCCTTCACTCCATTCAGGATGACAAAAGTTTGCTGTTACCGTGATGGCGGAAGCAGTGAGTCTCAGAATGAGAGACCGGATGCTTTCGCGGGACTCATTACGGACTGAGGGACAATCGTGAAACTGAACGAGTAGTCCCTGTCGCTCCACAGGCAGCGGCTTTTCTCAGGAAGCGCGCCCCAACTGTCATATCCTCCTATACCGCTCTGGCGGAAGTCCACGCAGAGTTCCACATAGTCCTGCGGCACGATGTCGCAGATGTGTGTTTGCTTGCGGAATGAATCCTTTGCCGCATTCTCGTCCTTCTTTTCATCTGGGTTGAGGTTCCTCCACTGGTAAGGACGGTCTGACGCTTCTTCGCAATCAAGGGACTCGATGCTGGTCCTCAGTGCGTTGAACTCGAAAGGAACATCTTCGGAAGCAACTATGGTGAGCCCTCCTATGCTGAGCCATTCACACCCTGTATGGTGTCCGCACTCCTGAGGACGCACATAGCGTACATACTCGTCGGAAGCTGAAGAAGAGTATATTCCCATCCTTGCTCCGGAGTTCCTGTCCCAGTAGTTCTCCCACGGGCCGCGTCCGAAATAGCTGAACCGGTCGGCAGATGCCGGCAGCCTCATCCTCATTCCTATCCTCGGGATATCCGTAGGCTTTTCAGTCTTCTTTCCGTGGAATTCTGCCGCTACATTGACGATACCTTCAGGGTATACGGTATACACAACATCGTATCTGTATCCTTCGGGAAGTTCATAGCCCACAGTGAGTACAGCCAGGTTTCCGTCCATAGAAGCGTCTGCCGTCGCTTTCAGCTCCTTTCCGGCCTGTTTCCAGACGCCTGCCCGGCGAGGAAGTCCGTTTCCGTAGTCGTTGTCTGTCGGGCCTCTCCAGAAATTAGGCCTTGGTCCGAAACCGTCCTGGAACATCTCCTTGCCTTTCACCTTGTAGGATATCACGGAAGCGCTCTGCCTGTCGAAGACGAACTCCACTGCCGGCGAGCTGATGGTGATCTTTCCGCCGTTGTCTGTTATGCTGCATGCTTTCCCGCGTGAGGAGTATTCCTTGTGCACGGCCTCTTTCAGGAGGTACTGCTCTGTGGCGATCACGTGCCCTGGCGCAGTCAGCGGCTCGACTCCCTCGGTATCCATCACATCGAAGTCAATGTGCCATGTCCTGTTGTCAGAGAGTTTCGGGAGGGCAACGGTGAAGCCTGCCTTTTCCTGAGGTCCGGCCTGTACCTGCACCTTCCCGCTCTTGTATGCCTTTCCGTCGGCCAGGATGGTGTATCTTACTTCATATCTGCTGTCTATGTCCGTGAAATAGAATCTGTTGTACAGCTCGAACTTACCTGCGGCAAGGTCAGTAGGTGTGATTGCCACATCCTGATAGACATGCTTGACCTCATTGAGGGCCGGATGTATGGTGCGGTCAGGGGCTATCAGCCCGTTGCAGCAGAAGTTGCCGTCACTCGGCATGTCTGTGCCGTAGTCCCCTCCGTATGCCCAGAAGAAGCGTCCGTTCTCGTCCTTCTCGGCGAATCCCTGGTCCACCCAGTCCCAGATGAAACCTCCCTGGAGGTTAGGGTACTGGTATATGTACTTCCACTGGAGGTCGATGGAGCCTGTGGAATTGCCCATGGAGTGTGCGTATTCAGACGGGCATACAGGGCGGTCGCAGCCGTTCTCTCCCATCTTCCTGAACCAGTCAGCTCCCGGATACTGAGGCACGAACATGTCCGTATTCCACTCGAGCACGGCCCTTTCGTAGCATACAGGGCGGTTCATTGCAGGCTTTTGGCTGTCGCATGACCCGGTCAGCCAGCCAGGCGCCTCCTGATCCTTTATGTACATATAGGTATTGTAGAAGTTGTATCCGTTCCCTGCCTCGTTGCCCAGTGACAGGATTGTCACGCAAGGGTAGTTCCTCGTCCTCTTGTACATCGCCTCTGTCCTGTCCATGTGCTTGGTCAGCCAGCGAGGGTTGTTCCCGAGGGTGTAGCGGAGGTCGTAGTACATCCCGTGAGACTCGATGTTGGTTTCCGAATAGACGTAGAAGCCGAGGCTGTCGCACAGCTCGTAGAAGAAACGCGGAAGAGGGTAGTGGCATGTGCGGATGGCGTTGATGTTGTGGCTCTTCATCAGGGACAGGTCCTTGAGCAGCAGCTCACGGGTGATGTAATGCCCTGAATACTGGTTGTGCTCATGCATGTTCACTCCCTTGAATTTCACAGGCTTGCCGTTTACCAGAAATACCCTGTACTGCGCCCCGTTGTCGCTCGGCCAGTCGGTGATCTCGAAACGGCGGAACCCGACATTGAACCTTGTGTACTCGCCGTTCACGCACATCAGGAGAGTGTAGAGTTCCGGAGTCTCCGCAGTCCACTGCCTTGCACCCGGCACCTTCCCCTCGAACTCGCTTCTGCCTGAGATCCTGCCTCCGTCCTTGAGCACGGTACTTCCGTCCTTGTCAATGAGCTCGTATGAGAAATCCGCCGTCTCGCCCTCTCCTGTCAGGGCGGTTATGCGGAATATACCGTCTTTCAGCCCTTCATCAAGAGTCGAGACCACCTCGAAGTCGAATCCGGTGTTTTCCTTCTCGCTCGACAGATAGACGTCACGCTCTATGCCGCTTATCCTCCAGAAGTCGTCACACTCGAGGTAGGACCCTGTGCTCCAGCGGTATATCTTCAGGACCAGGTCGTTACTGCCTGGCCGCAGGGCGGAGGTGATGTCATACCTTGCAAGGTCCTTCGCGTTTTCGTAATATCCTGTGAACTTGCCGTTCACATATACGTAAACTCCTGATTTGGCACCGCATACATTCAGATATACAGCTCTTCCGTCCCAGGACTGTGGCACCTCGAATTTCCTGTAGTACACTCCGGCAGGAGTATCGTCCGGGAGTGCAGGCGGCTGAGGCTTGTAGGTGGCGAACTCAAACTGGTGGTTGCAATAGATGGCTGTGCCGAATCCCTGCCTTTCCCAGTTGCCCGGCACTTTTATGTCATCCCATCCGGATGCCTCCGACGGTGCACGGTCAGAGATGTCTTCCGGCATATCTTCCTGGGAATCAAAATACTGGAACTTCCATGTGCCGTTCAGTGAGAGATAGTTCTCGCTCTGCTCGAACCCTGCGCTGAGTGCACGGTCCCTGTCGGCGAAGAAAATCATCTCTGTCCTGTGGGGCTCGATGTTCCATGAAGCGATGTCCACGTTCCTCCAAAGAGGTTCAGGAGGATTGGATGTTACGTTCAGATTGTGCTCTGAGGCTCCGGCGTTGAATGCGGAGAGGGCCATGAGCATGGCCGGCATTGTCAATGACAATAGGTCTTGTTTTCTTATCATCTGTAAAACGTTATTAATCAGTGGTATGACATGGTGTACAGTCCAGCTTTCACCGAAGCTGCGCCATACCGCCCGTAAAGATAGATTCTCGTATGCATGCAGTAGCCCTTCCGGGCCGGCCGCTTATTCAAGGCTCCCGAGACACTCTGACACTCCGGATGAAATCCTCTGCAGTATTTCATCTTCAGCCGCACTGTCCTCGGCCGGTATGAACCTTTCGCCTGTAATGTTCTCGTAAAGCTCTATATATCTGTCTGATATGCTTCTTACAATCTCCGGGGTCATTTCCGGCACTTTCTGTCCGCTCTGGCCCTGGAAGCCGTTTGCCATGAGCCACTCGCGGACAAATTCCTTTGAGAGCTGCCTCTGCTTTTCTCCTCGGGAGAGCCGCTCCTCATATCCGTCCGCATAGAAATATCTGGAGGAATCCGGGGTATGCACCTCGTCCATGAGATATATCTGTCCGTCCTTCTTCCCGAACTCATACTTGGTGTCCACGAGGATGAGGCCCATCCTGGCGGCTATTTCCGTACCTCTTTTATATATGGCCCTGGTGTATTTTTCTATCTGTGCATAATCTTCCTCGCTCACGATGCTCCCTGCAATTATCTCTTCCCTGGAGATATCCTCGTCATGGCCGGCGGCAGCCTTTGAAGTCGGAGTGATTATCGGCTCCGGGAACTTCTGGTTCTCCACCATCCCCTCAGGCATCTCCACCCCGCAGATGGTACGCCTTCCTGCCTTGTACTCCCTCCAGGCGTGACCTGAAAGATAGCCTCTGATCACCATCTCGACCTTGAAAGGCTCGCATTTGTGCCCCACTGTCACCATAGGGTCCGGTACGGCAATCTTCCAGTTGGGCAGGATATCGGATGTGGCATCAAGGAACTTCGATGCTATCTGGTTGAGGACCTGCCCCTTGTACGGTATCCCTTCAGGCAGCACGACATCGAATGCGGAAATCCTGTCCGTAGCCACCATCACGAGATATTTCCCGTCGATATCATAAACATCACGCACTTTTCCAGTGTATTTCCCCTTCTGTCCCGGGAAATGGAAATCTGTCTTGACTATTGCTTCCATAATCATTACGCCAGTTAGACGAATTATTAAATAATACAGCCGCAAAGGTAATCAAAATATTCTGTTCCGGATATAAAAAGGAGACCTGTTTGAAAACTGATCTGGCCGAACGGAAATACTGAGGGAATGATGTTTCTACGCAAGAGACGGCAGTGGGAAAAATATGATTATATTCCGGAATTATATAATGCTGAAAATCAGTAATTTAAGATTAATAAAATTTAAATTTCCGAGATCTTTTCAAACGGGGAGGGGATTTTAAAGGTCGCTTTTCTGTTCCGATTTCTTGCTAATTTATTCCATGTTTAATACTTTTGCAATGCAATTATCGTCTCTTGCGTGGAGGCGATAGAAACTGATTAAAGTGTGCTATATTGTGTGGGTGAAATGTAAGTGTTTGAAATTCATGGCTATATATGAATTTCAAAGCCCCAGAGGTATGTCCTGATTCGATAAAAAGATATGATGGACATAGTGAAAAAAGATGAAAACCGCATTCTGTGGTTTGCAATGAGGGCCACTTACAGGCGAGAGCTTGTTGCCAAGCGTCTTCTTGATGAATCCCGGATTGAAAACTACATCCCGATGCTGCAGAAAATAATGACTGTGGCGGGAAAGAAAAAGAAAGTTCTCGTGCCGGCGGTGCACAACCTGATTTTCGTCCACACATCCCAGGAAACCATACAGGCTTTCAAGAAGCAGGTGCCTTATCTGCAGTACATGATGGACAAGAGCAGAGGAGAGAAGTCTTCCCCCATCATTATCCCGGACAAGGAAATGGAAAATTTCATGAGGGTTGTCCAGACCTGTCAGAACGATCTTGAATATCTGCCTGTCGGGGACAAGGATTTTCCTGAGGGCGCAAGAGTAAGAATAAACGGAGGTCAGCTCGATGGTGTTGAAGGCGTTCTCGCAAGGACCGGAAAGTCGAGAGACAAGAAGCTGGTTGTAAAACTGAACGGAATCATCCTCGTGGCCACTGCATCCATAAGTCCGGACTCGGTAGAGATATTGGGAAAGGACTGAAATAGAAGTGTGTGAAAGTGAATAATGGACAAGTCTGAATAACAGGTATCTTCATGTAGTCTTTAAGCAGTACGAAAGGCTTTTGCTGGCATTTAAAAGGTACCTGGGTGATAACGGTATGCCTAAGCTATTTCAATCCGGCTGCGTTTCGGAACATCTGCTTCGTCAGATCATCTCTGGAGCGCATCATGGAACTGAAAGACCAGCTGGGCAGCCGGTTTTCAGTGAATATCCTCTGGGACGGGGTCACATTCTCCCCGGCACGTATCGGTGACAAGCCGATGCAGGACTTCATTACTGTGGCCGAGTCAGGGGAGGGCACACCGTTGTATCTGGAAACAGTGAGCACACTTCTGAAAGACTGCCGGAAGGTGAGGATCATATCAGGGCGTCTCAGCGGGGTGGAAGGAAGACTGGTGAGAATCAGGAAGGCCAGACGTGTGATGGTCGATCTTCCTGGCGACCTGGCTGTGGCGACGGAATACATCCGTCCGGAATGCATGGAGGAAATCGGCTGACACTGAAAATATCCAAGACATGAATCTCGGAACATTGAATTACCTTTTTCTGGCCGGAGGCTTTGCTGTGGCAGTGCTTCTTGGGATGGCCATCATCCCGAATATCCTGTTCATTTCCTACAAGAAGCAGCTTTTCGACATCCCTGACGGCAGGAAGGTCCACAAGACCCCTGTCCCACGGCTCGGAGGTCTGTCATTCTTCCCGGTAATCCTCATTACCATGGCTCTGAATATAGGTCTGAGGTATATATCAGGCCCGCCTGTTGACGTCTTCGCCCTGTCCGAGACAGCCATCGAGCTGCTCTTCATATTTGCCGGCCTGACAATGCTTTATCTGGTAGGCGAGGCCGATGACCTGGTAGGCGTAGGATACAGGGTGAAATTCCTGATACAGATTATTGCGTCCGGCCTGATGGTGCTTTCAGGGACATGGCTCCACTCGCTCGGCGGACTGTTCGGCATCTATGAGATTCCGTCATGGTTCGGCATACCTCTCACACTCCTTATAGTGGTATATATCACCAACGCCATAAACCTGATAGACGGGATTGACGGCCTTGCTTCGGGGCTGTGCTGCATTTCCCTGGCAGTGCTCAGTTCCATGCTCCTCATAAGGCAGGAGTATGTGCATGCCCTACTTTCCATCACGACCCTCGGGGTCATCATCCCGTTCTGGTTCTACAACGTCTTCGGCAATGCTCTCCGCGGACACAAGCTCTTCATGGGAGACGCAGGCAGCCTGACCCTCGGGTATATACTGAGTTTCATAGTGTTGCGGCTGAGCTTCCCATCCACACCGGAGTCGGACGGAGCCCGCAGCATGGTCATAGCGTTCTCAACCCTCATAGTGCCTCTGTTCGATGTGGTGCGGGTGGTGATCCACCGCGTCAGGAAAGGCCGCAACCCGTTCCTTCCTGACAAGAACCATATCCACCACAAGCTCCTGCGGACCGGCATGCGCAACCGGTACGTACTTGTCACTATAATATGTATAGTCATCTTCTTCATAGGTCTCAATGTCCTCCTTACCGCCTGTCTCAGCACCACCCTTGTGCTGCTGGTCGATATGGTGATCTGGACAGTCCTCCAGTTCTGGATCAACTGGCGCATCCGCGTCTATTCCAAAGACCACCCGGAGATGGCAAAATCCTACATAGAAACTGTACCACAGGATAAAGACAAACAATAACAATAACCCCCGCTTAATGACGTCCATTAGGGATAAAAGAAATACAATGAAAGGCATCGTACTGGCCGGAGGATCCGGCACCAGGCTTTATCCGATAACCAAGGGGGTCAGCAAGCAGCTTCTCCCTGTGTATGACAAACCGATGGTATATTACCCTATCTCTGTACTCATGTTGGCCGGAATCAGAGATATACTTGTCATATCGACGCCGCAGGACCTTCCCGGCTTCCGCAGGCTTCTCGGTGACGGTTCCGATTTCGGAGTGCGGTTTGAATATGCCGAGCAGCCGAGCCCTGA